>CALZQD010000266.1 GCA_945828175.1 uncultured Bacteroidales bacterium
CATCGAGATTGCCAACGACTACTCGACGGGCAAATCGGGCCAGTTTGTCAACGGCATCCTCTTCAACGTCGTCGGCGCCCTGCGCCAGGAAGGCCGCATCATCAAATAAGCCGAAAAATCTGACGGCAAAAGGCTGTGACGCGCACAAGTTTCATGCCGGCGCAAACCCTTTTGTCCCCCAATCCGTTTTTATCATTAAAATCAACAACCACAAATACCGCATATTATGCTTTCAAACACCATTCTCCTCCAGGCAGCCTCCGGACAGCAGAGCGCTCTGCCTTCGATTCTGATGATCGTGTTAATGATCGCCATCTTCTACTTCTTCATGATCCGTCCCCAGCAGAAACGCGCCAAAGAAATCAAGAAACAGCGCGAGGCCATGCAGAAGGGTGACAACGTTGTCACCGCCGGCGGCATCTACGGCAAGATTGTCGAAGTGCGCGACGACTCGTTCCTGATCCAGGTAGACAGCAACGTCAAAATCCGCGTATCGCGCGAGTCGGTTTATCCCGACGCCAACGCTGCCAACGAAGCTATCCAGAAGTAATCACAACGGTGTAGTCACCGCGGCCCGAGCGGCCGCCTGCACCACTGACCGTAGCCCGGCAAAAACGCATGGGAGTACACGAGAAATTACACCGCCTGAAGGCCAACATATCCTCGCCGCGTGGCAAGGATGTGCTGGCCTTTTGCATTGCCCTGGTGGTAGCCACACTGCTGTGGTTCTCGACGGTCATCAACGAGGAGGTGACACGTGACGTGCGTTTCCGCCTCGAAATCACCAACATCCCCGACTCGGTGCACAACGTCACCACCCTGCCCACATCGCTCAACGCCAGCGTGCGCGGCGCGGGGCTGCAGCTGCTCTTCAGCGACTTCTTCGACAACCGTCCCATCCGCATCGACTACGCCCACTTCCAGCAGCGCAACGTCATCAGCCTCAACGAGCAGCAACTGAAGACGCTGATACAGAATACAGTCGGCAGCGAATGCAGTATCACCTCGGTAAAGCCCGACACCGTCGGCGCCACCTTTACCTCGCGTAAACCGGTAAGGCTGCCTGTCACCATCGACGCCCGCATCACCACCCTGCCCAACTGTATGCTCAAGGGCAAGCCGCGCGCGTCCAGCGACAGCGTGGGGGTCTACAGCCTCGAGGCACTGCCCAAAGGCATGACAGCGGTTGTCACCAAAGCACTCGTGCTGGACGGCGTGACGCAGTCGGGCTCGGCGCGCGTGGCCCTGACGACCCCGGCGGGCTCAATGGCCGACCCCGATTCGGTGACCATTTCGTACACCGTCGAGCCGATGATCATGCGCACGCAGAAGGTGGCGATAAAAACCGTCAACGTCCCCGACCAATACCGCCTCATCGTCATGCCCGCAACGGTAAATGTCAACTATATGATGCCCATGAGCCAGTATGACGACGCCATCCCCGAATTTACGGTGACGGCCGACTACAACACCCTCGCCTCGGGCAACCCCGACCGGCGCGTCATAGGCCTCAGCCTCAGCCAGTCAGCCTGAATGGTAAACGCATACCTGGCGGTTGACTCGGCCGAGTATATCATTGAAAAGCGATGAGCCGGCTTACAGCGATAACGGGAGGGATAGGCTCGGGCAAGTCCGTCGTCTGCAATGTGTTGCGTGCCCTCGGCTACGAGGTCTACGACTGCGACCTGCGCGCCCGCAGCATAATGGACGGCGACGCGGCCCTCAAAAAGCGTCTCGCCGAAGCCTTCGGCAAAAATATCGTCGGCAGTGACGGCAGCATCGACCGTCCCGCCCTGGGAGCGATTGTGTTCAACGACCCCGAAAAATTGGACATCCTGAACGCCCTTGTGCACGGCGCCGTCAAGGACGACATAGCAGCCTGGTGCGACCGTCTGTCGGCACAGCCGCGGCTGTTCATCGAGACAGCGATACTGTACCAGAGCGGCCTCGACAAAATGGTGGCCGACATCTGGGAAGTCACCGCCCCCGAGGACGTGCGCATCGCCCGTGTGATGGCGCGAAACAACCTCACCGCCGACCAGGTGCGCTCGCGCATCGAGGCCCAGCGCTTCCCCGTCCCGGCACAGCATCCCCCCGTCGCCACCATCCTCAACGACGGCCACACACCCCTCCTCCCGCAGGTGCTCGCCCTGCTGGAAAAACAGAACTGAAAAAACCGGCCCCTTACAGGACCGGCTTTACCGTTAAGCGGCGTACTCGCCGTTTTTTTTGTGCCCGCCGCTATCTTCAGTCCTTGTCGTTCAGTACGGGGAAGGACTTGCGCAGTGCGTGCAGGGCGTCAAGGTCGAGGACGGCGATGAACGCGCCGAGGTGGGGATTGTCGGTGCCGATGCTGAGACCCTGGGGCGAGAAGATACGCGACATGGCGCCGTAGGTGCCCATATCGTCCGAGCCGGAGCGGTCGGCGCCGGCAACATAGCACTGGTTCTCGATGGCGCGGGCGCACAGCAGCGACGTCCAAGCGTGCTCGCGGCTCTCGGGCCAGTTGGCAGGGATGAGGAGCAGGTCGTACGGGTTGTCGGCATTGTTGCGCATCCACTGCGGGAAACGCAGGTCGTAGCACACAGCCATGGCCACGTTGCAGCCGCGGAAGCGCACGATGGGCGAGCGGCGCGTGCCCGGTGTCAGCACCTTTGCCTCGGCGGTGAGGCTGAACAGGTGCCGTTTGTCGTAGTACGACACCTCGCCCGACGGCTCGACAAAATAACAGCGGTTGGTATAGACACGGTTTCCGGCGCCATCGGTGGCGGCGTACAGCACCGAGCCGCACACGGCCGCGCCGGCCTCGGCGGCGGCCTCCTTCATTGCGTCGAGCGACGGATGCTCGCCGGCCGTATCGGCTAACTGCGACATCTGCGACGGGTCTTTGACAAATCCCGTTGAGAAGAGTTCGGGCAGAACGACGATGTCGGCCTTGTGGCGCAGCTGGCGCACGCGCCGGCGCATTTCAAACAGATTTTCCTTGCGGTCGGCCCATGCTATATCCATATACACGACCGCGACATTAAGAGTATGTGATGACATAGTTAATCAGCTTTATCAGACGGCTTTGGCCCGTCATTATTCGGCTTTGGGCTCGTCGGTAGAGAAGAGATGGGGACGTCGGCCCTGCGGGTCGAGGGCGCGGTAGAAGGCTTTGATTTGGTGCATGTCGGCATC
>CALZQD010000267.1 GCA_945828175.1 uncultured Bacteroidales bacterium
TCGACAGGTCGTAGCGGACACCGCTGCCGATAAAGGTCTTCTTGACCCCGCGGACGGCGTCGGCGGCATGATAGATGTCGAGCAGCGGGCCGTGGTCGGTGTTGAGATTCTTGCAGGGAACGGGATGGAGGCATGACGGGCGCAGGCAGCGGGCGCAGATGCTGCGGTCGAGGCCGCCCATGCCGTACATATTGGCCGACGGTCCGCCAAGGTCACTGATATAACCCTTGAAGTCAGGCATTTTAGTCACCTGCTCGACTTCACGGAGAATCGACTCCTTAGAGCGCGAGGCAATAAACTTGCCCTGATGGGCCGAAATCGTGCAAAAGGCGCAGCCGCCGAAACAGCCGCGGTGGAGGTTAACCGAATGGCGAATCATCTCGTAAGCGGGAATGCGTTTGCCCTTGTAGCGCGGGTGCGGCAGGCGGGTGTAAGGCAAATCGAACGAGGCGTCAATCTCGCCGACGGTCATCGCCGGCAGCATCGGATTGACCTTGACGACCTTGTCGCCGTGACGCTGCCAGAGAGTCTTGCCGCCCGACATGACATTGCTCTGCTGCTCGATGTGCTTGAAATTGGCCGACTGCAAACGCTTGTCTCTGAGGCAATCTTCGAATGAGCTAAGGATTATGTCGCCCTCAGTGTCAGCCGCGGGCATTTCGGACAGCTGTCTTACAACGACAGTCTGCGGCAGGTCGGTGATTTCGCCGACGGGGACGCCCTGAGCGAGCTTCCCGGCGATTGCCAGGACGGTTTTCTCGCCCATGCCGTAGCTGATCATATCGACATCGGCGTCCATGATAATCGAAGGGCGCAGGCGATTCTGCCAGTAGTCGTAATGCGAGAGTCGGCGGAGCGAGGCCTCGATACCTCCGGCAATCACGGGAGTGTCGGGGAACAACTCCTTGAGTATCTTAGAGTAGACGATGGTCGGATAGTCGGGGCGCATGTCGCTGCGGGCGTCGGGTGTATAGGCGTCGTCGCTGCGACGGCGGCGGTTGGCGGTATAGTGGTTTACCATCGAGTCCATGGCTCCGGCCGAAACGCCGAAAAAGAGCCGCGGGGCTCCGAACTTCTTGAAATCGCGCAAGTCGTCGCGCCAGTTGGGCTGCGGCACAATCGCCACCTTATAACCGGCGGCCTGAAGGGTGCGGCCGATGACGGCGGCGCCAAACGACGGATGGTCGACATAGGCGTCGCCCGAAAAGATGACGACGTCGACACTCTCCCACCCCAATGCCTTCATCTCCTTGACCGACGTAGGCAGCCAGTCGGTAGGACGCAGGCTGTTATAATCAATAGTCTTTTTCTCCATAGGTCATTTCATAGTTTCGAGACGCGCCTCGAGCTTGATGACCTCGTCACGCAGACGGGCGGCCTCGATAAATTCCATATTCTTGGCGGCGGTGAGCATCTCCTCGCGCAGACGGTTGACCGAGCGGGTGAGCTCTTCTTTGTTCATATAAGGAACGACCGGGTCGGCGGCGATGTCGACCGAGGTCGAGAACTCCTCGCCGTAGAGAATGCGGTTGTCACCGCGGCCGCGGCGCTCACGATTCTCGTTGCGGCGGCTGTCGCAGCGCGAGGACTTCTTGTCGTCAGATTCTTCGCTCTCGAGACCGATAATGGCGTTGCGGGCCTTGACGATAGCCGTCGGGGTGATGCCGTTGGCCTCGTTGTAGGCCAGCTGGAGCGAGCGGCGGCGCTCGGTCTCGTCGATGGTGAGCTGCATCGATTCGGTAATCTTGTCGGCATACATTATGACCTCGCCGTTGAGGTTACGGGCGGCACGGCCGACGGTCTGGGTCAGCGAGCGGCGGCTGCGCAGGAAGCCCTCCTTGTCGGCATCGAGGATGGCTACAAGCGACACTTCGGGAAGGTCGAGACCCTCGCGGAGGAGGTTGACACCGATGAGCACGTCGTATACGCCGGCGCGCAGGTCGTCGAGAATCTTGACGCGGTCCATCGTGTCGACGTCGCTGTGGATATAGGCCGTCTTGATGCCGAGCTTCGAGAGATAGTCGTTGAGCTCCTCGGCCATGCGCTTGGTGAGCGTGGTGACGAGGGTGCGCTCGTTGCGTTCGATGCGTATGTTGATTTCCTCCATGAGGTCGTCAATCTGATTCATCGACGGACGCACTCGAATCAGCGGGTCGAGCAGACCTGTCGGGCGGATAAGCTGCTCGACGACAACGCCCTCGCTCTTCTGAAGCTCGTAGTCGGCCGGGGTGGCGCTGACGTAAATCATCTGGTTGGTCAGACGTTCGAATTCCTCGAACTTGAGGGGACGGTTGTCGAGGGCGGCGGGCAGGCGGAAGCCATATTCGACGAGGTTCATCTTGCGCGAGAGGTCGCCGCCATACATCGCGCGGATCTGCGGGATGGTGACGTGGCTTTCGTCGATGATGGTGAGATAATCTTTCGGGAAATAGTCGAGGAGGCAGAACGGGCGCTCGCCGGGGCGGCGACCGTCGAAGTATCGCGAATAGTTCTCGATGCCCGAGCAGTAGCCGAGCTCCTTGATCATCTCGACGTCGTAGGTGACGCGCTCGTAGAGGCGCTTGGCCTCGAGCTCGCGGGCCTCGCGATTAAAGAAGTCGACCTGCTGGCCGAGGTCGAGCTGAATCTGAGCGACAGCCGAGGCCTGGCGCTCGGGCGTTGTGACGAAGATGTTGGCCGGGTAGATGGCAAACGAATCGTGGCGGCCGAGCGAGACGTTGTCGTTGGGATGGAGAGTGGCAATCTGCTCAATCTCGTCGCCCCAGAAGACGACGCGGAGGATAATCTCCTCGTAGGCAAGGCGGATGTCGATGGTGTCGCCCTTGACGCGGAAGGTGCCGCGGGCGAGGTCGACCTCGTTGCGCGAGTAGAGCGCTCCGACGAGCTGACGGAGGAAAGCGTTGCGGGTAATCTTCTGTCCGACCTTGATGTTGATGACGTTGGCGTGGAAATCCTCGGGATTGCCGATGCCATAGAGACATGAAACCGACGAGACGACGATGACATCGCGACGACCAGAGAGGAGGGCCGAGGTGGTGGCGAGTCGCAGACGGTCGATCTCGTCGTTGATCATCAGGTCTTTCTCGATATATTTATCGACCGAGGGGATGTAGGCCTCTGGCTGATAATAGTCATAGTATGAGACGAAATACTCGACGGCGTTGTCAGGGAAA
>CALZQD010000268.1 GCA_945828175.1 uncultured Bacteroidales bacterium
AGATTCCTCTACGTCTCGTGGGCTCGGAGATGTGTATAAGAGACAGGCCCGACAATTACGATGGCACAGAACAGTACATTCAACTATCCGACAGCACCGTCCGACAACACCGTCGACGATTATTTCGGAGTAAAGATCCACGATAAATACCGCCCCCTCGAAAACGATACGGCTGCGGCGACCCTCGCCTGGGTCGTCGAGGAGAACAAGCTCACACGCTCATACCTCGACGCCATACCATTCCGTCGCGCGCTTGTCGACCGTCTTACACATCTTAATAATTACGCCAAGACGGGCATGCCCTCGAAAGAGAGCGACGGCCGCTACTATTTTTATAAGAACGACGGCCTCCAGAACCAGTCGGTCCTCTACCGCTCGGCAACGGCCGACGGCAAGGACGCCGAGGTCTTCATCGACCCCAACAAGCTCTCGGACGACGGCACCGTGGCCCTCACGGGCGTCTTCATGTCGCAGGACGGCAAGTATACGGCCTACACCGTCTCGCGCAGCGGCAGCGACTGGACAGAGATTTACGTCCTCGACACCGCTACGGGCAAGCTCCTCGACGACCATATCGAGTGGGCCAAGTTCACCGGCGCTGCCTGGAGCGGCGACGGCTTCTACTATAGCGCCTACAGCAAGCCCGAAGGCAGCACATACTCTGTCGCAAACGAATATCATAAGGTATATTACCACAAGCTCGGCACACCTCAGTCTGACGACGTCGTGATTTACGAGAATGCCAACGAGCCCCTCCATTTCCACAATGTCGGCATCACCGACAGCCGCGACGCCCTCTACGTCATGGGCGGCGGCCAGGGCAACGGCAATTCGCTCTTCGTCAAAGACCTGCGTAATCCCTCGGCCGAGTGGATTACGGTAGAGCCGAGCCAGGACAACGACGTTCAGGTAATCGGTTCGGCCGACGGCAATCTCTATATCCTCACCTCGGCCGACGCCCCCAACAACCGTCTCGTCGTGGCGCCCGTCGCCGCTCCGCAGCGCGCCAACTGGGTCGAGCTCATTCCCGAGAAGAAAGACGCTGTGCTTGTCGACGCCTCTTTTGCCGGCGACAAGCTCATCGTCACATATAATAAAGACGCCTCGCATCATGCAGCCGTCTACAATAAGAAAGGCGAGAAGCTCAACGACATCGTGATGCCGACCTACGGCACCGTCGCCTTCTCGACCAATCCCAAGTCCGACGAGGTATATTATTCTTTCTCGTCGTTTGTCTATCCCGCCGCTGTCTACAGCTACGATATGGCCTCGGGCGAGAGCCGTCTGCTCCGTCAGGCCGACATCGAGGGCTTCAACCCCGACGATTATGTCACCGAACAGGTATTCTACACCTCGAAAGACGGCACCCGCGTGCCTATGTTCATCGTCCGCCGCAAAGATCTCAAGCCCGATGCCAAGAATCCCGTCTATCTCTATGGCTACGGCGGCTTCAACGTCGCCCTCAACCCCAATTTCTCGGCCAACCGTCTGCTCTGGCTCGAAAACGGCGGCATCTATGCCCAGGCCAACCTCCGCGGCGGCTCTGAGTATGGCGAGGCATGGCATCTAGCCGGCACTCTTCAGCAGAAAGAGAACGTCTTCGACGACTTCATCGCCGCAGGCGAGTATATGGTCGACAAGGGCTGGACGACGCCCGACCTTCTGACTATCGAGGGCGGCAGCAACGGCGGCCTCCTCGTCGGTGCATGCGTCAACAAGCGCCCCGACCTCTTCAGGGTCGCCATCCCCCGCGTAGGCGTTATGGATATGCTTCGCTATCATCTGTTTACCATCGGCTGGAACTGGGCGCACGACTACGGCACATCGGCCGACTCGTCCGAGATGGCAAACTATCTCATCGGCTATTCGCCTCTGCATAACATCAAGAACGACGGCACCCGCTATCCCTCGATCATGGTCACCACGGCCGACCACGATGACCGCGTCGTGCCTGCCCACTCGTTCAAGTATGCCGCCACGCTTCAGGAAGCCAACACGGGCGACAATCCCAAACTTATCCGCATCGACAGCAAGGCGGGTCACGGCGCCGGCAAGCCGATTTCAAAGGTCATCGACGAATACGCCGACATCTATTCGTTTATCTTCTACAATCTCGGCATCGACCCCACCGCCAAGTGAGCAGACTGACGAGACTGATATTATCGGCGCTGACGGCGCTGGCGTTCGCCTCCTGTTTCACAGGCATCGAGAGCACCCCGAAGATTACTTCGGGCGATGTCCGTCGCCGTCAGACGTTCGCTGTCGCCGAAAACGACTTCCTCTCTGACGTCAGCAGCACGCGCCCGTCGCTCTGGACCGAGGGCAAGCGCTTCTACGTCACCGACGACAAGATTTCAGTGATTTTTACCGTCGCATCTGACGACAAGGACAGCCTCGCCGGTCACGAGCTGATTTTCAAGTCATTCGCGCCGACATCGTCGCTGACGGGCGAGGGCGCCACCGACATCGTGATGACAAGCGACCGCGGCGACGACCTCCATTACATTGTCAACGTTCCTTACGACGAGATGATGAAGCGCGAGCGTTTCGACATCCCTTTCACGGTCGAGCGCTCGGTCGTCGAGAGCTTCGGCAAGGCTATGACCGGCAAGCGCTATTACATCACCACGCCGAAATGGTATGACAGCGCCACGGACAAGGAAATCAAGGCCTTGCGCCATATCCCCGTCACCGTTGCAGGCGTGACACCCGGCAACAGCGTCTATCCGCTGAAAGTAACTTTCACCAACGACAGTGTCGCCGGCGACCATTATGTGCTGATGACCTACGGTCGCGACAAGGCTTCGACGCGCAACTTCGGCAAGATCTTCGCCTTCGACAACCCCCGCGACAAATATACGCGCATCAGCGACCACACCTGGCAGCTCATCATCCACAGCCGGGTAGAGGAGGGCATGACCCGCGACGAATGTCATCTCGCCCTCGGCACACCCAACTCAATAAAGACGGTGCCGACCAATGCCGCCGTCTTCGAACAATGGAGCTACGACGACGGCGTCTACCTGATTTTTGAAGACAATATTTTGACGAGATTCAGAGTATAACGAGATGAAACTTACGATACTTGGCAGCGGCACATCGACCGGCGTCCCTCAGATAGGGTGCGACTGCGACGTCTGTCGCTCTACCGACCCTAAGGATAAAAGAC
>CALZQD010000269.1 GCA_945828175.1 uncultured Bacteroidales bacterium
ACCTCATCCAGATCCTTGACTCGCTGAAGGCCAACAACATGAACGCCATCTGCCTGCAGGTGCGCTCGGAGTGCGACGCCATCTACCCGTCGTCCTACGAGCCCTGGGCACAGGTGCTCACCGGCGTCCGCGGCACCGACCCCGGCTACGACCCCCTGGCTTTTGCCGTTGAGGAGGCCCACAAGCGCGGCCTCGAGTTCCACGCCTGGATCAACCCCTACCGCTACGAGTCGTCCAAAAACAAATTCGGCAACGTCGACTACCGCAAGGACCACTCCGACTGGCTGCTCACCGGCACCAACAGCGTCATCCTCAACCCCGGTAAAGCCGAGGTGCGCCAGCGCATCTGCGATGTCATCAAGGAAATCGTCACCAAGTATGATGTCGACGGAGTGCTCTTCGACGACTACTTCTACCTTTCAGAGGGTACACCCCTCACCCTTGACGTAGACCTGTACAACGAGTACAAGGCCGGCGGCGGTTCGGGCGCCCAGCAGGACTGGCGCCGCCAGAACGTCAACCAGATGGTGCGCGACGTCAACAACACCATCAAGTCCGTCAAGCCCTGGGTGCGCTTCGGCATCGCCCCCGCCGGCGTTGCCAGCCGCAGCCAGTCGGTGGCCAACAAATACGGCGTAACTCCCTGCCCCGTCGGCTCTGACTGGGCATACTCCAAACTCTACTGCGATCCCCTGGCATGGTTCAACGACAAATCGGTCGACTACATCTCGCCGCAGATTTACTGGGCTATAGGCTCGTCGTCCGACTATGAGCAGCTTATCCGCTGGTGGAGCACCGTTGCCGACAAGTTCGGCCGTCACCTCTACGCCTCGCACTCGCTTGAGGAGATAGACACATGGGGCTTCGACGAAATGTCAGATCAGGTCAAGATGAACCGCAAGTACACCCTCAACAAGGCTCCCGGCTCGATATTCTTCTCGTCGAAATACCTGTTCACCAGCCCCGACAAGATGGGTAGCCACCTGCGCAAGACCGTCTACACCACCCCCGCCATCATGCCCGCTATGACCTGGGCCAATGCCACCGATCCCGGTGCCGTCACCGGTGTGGGCCGCAGTGGCGCCGAGCTGACCTGGGACGCCAAGGACAAAATGCGCTACACCGTCTACGCCGTGCCCGCCGGCTCGGCCTTCGACGGCAACGTCAGCAACCTGTTGGGTGTCACCTACACAGCATCGTATACCCTTCCCGCCAACCGCCTGGCCGGTTATGACTACTATGTATGTCCCCTCGACCGCTTCGGCAACGAATGGGCTGCCGCCACCATCGCCAAGGCAGCCCAGACCCTTGACGCTCCCGTGCTGACCGCTCCCGCCGACAACGCCGACGTGGAGATGCCCTTCACCTTCAGCTGGAACGCCGTGCCCAACGCCAAGGGATATGTGCTCGTATTCGCCACTGACGCCGCCATGACCGACATCGTCTTCACCGCCGCATGCGCCACCAACACGCTCGAGGCCACCGGCAAAGCCGACAGCCCCCTGCGCGGCCTCCCCGTCGACCAGAAGCTCTACTGGCAGGTTGTCGCCAGCGCTCCCGGTTACAACGACGGCACCAGCGCTTCGCGTGCCATCACTCCCCACAACTTCGAGGTGATATATCCCGGACACAACTCGGGCGACGTCGAGCTCGACCCCGTCATCAGATGGTCGTACCCCCAGCGCGAAGTGCTGTTGGAGGTTGCCACAAGCGAGGACTTCACCACACGCACGATGGTAATCAGCCGCACCGTATCCGGCGGCAGCTACGAGGTTGGCCGCCACACCCTGGCCGGCAAGACCAAGTACTACGTCCGCGTCTCTTACGGCACCGAGAAAACTCCCGTCGTCGCCTTCACCACCAAGTATATCAAGTGCGGCAACCCCGGCTTCAAGACTCCCTACGACGGCGGCACATGGTACAGCGACCAGCCCCTCGCCATCGAGCCCGTACAGGGTGCCAGCGAGGTTCGCGTCGAGCTGTCGGAGAGCTCTACAAACTGGAACGCACGCTACATCTACTATTCGACCAACTTCGACCGCGAGACATGGGTCAGCACCAAGCACAAAACCGCTTCCGAGATAAAGATCAACTCGAAGAATATGGTGCACGGCAATACCTACTACGCCCGTATTTGCGCGTCGTACATCGACGAAAAGAACAGCAAGGTCACCAACGATTACAGCTCGCCCATCAGCTTCGTTTATTCGTCTGACGCCGGCGTTGACGGTGTAGTCAGCGACAGCACCGTTCCCGGCCTCACCGTTGCCGGCAACAGCCTCACGGTTGTGGCCGACGGCTACGCCCTCGTTCGCCTCTACGACGCCGGCGGCCGCCAGGTGCGCACCCTCATGGATGGCGCCCTCAACGGCAGCGCCACCGTAGAGCTGCCCTCGCTCACCCCCGGCCTCTACATGGCAACCCTCAACGGCACCCACGCCATCAAGGTCATCATCAAGTAAGCCTCAGACAAAACTGAACTGAAGACACAGCTAACGTCCCGCAGCCCCAGACGGTTGCGGGACGTTTTTGTTGCCGCCGGCCGACAACAATCGGGGCCCCCGCAGTGTTATATCTACAGACGGCTGGCGCACGGCAAGAGCACGACCTGACGCGGCAAGAGTACGGCATGAAAGCGCAAGGCAGCGGCAAGGCAGAGACCGGGCACGGGCACGCCAAAGGCCCGGCAAAAAAAACTATTCTGCTGAAATTTATCCCCGGCGCTTTTGATTTATAATTTAATTTTGTACTTTTGCAAAGAATTTAACGAGCACAAGGCTCAATGAGCACGCTTGGAGCGCGCCGTCAAAACGTTATTAATAAACAAAGACTAAACACTTCTTAGGTAAAGAAGGCCGCATCATGAAACATTTGACAGACACACGGCCTTAGATATTACGGTAACAATTAGATAAAATCCACGTTAACAGTTCTACTTTTTATTTTATTTATTCTTCCCTTTTACCGAATTCGCTTTTATTTCCCCTCTACATCCTCATTATTCTTATCATGGACAGCATAGAAAAGAAACCCAAACGCCCCCGCATCGGACAGGTCCGTGGCGACGGCGAGAACACAACAAACTACGATAACAGCGCCAAAGCAGCAGGTCAGGCCGGCGAAGGCCCCGCCCAGGGCGAAGGCCTAGAGCGCACCTACCG
>CALZQD010000270.1 GCA_945828175.1 uncultured Bacteroidales bacterium
TCTCGTGGTCTCGGAGATGTGTATAAGAGACAGGTAGTGAAGGCAGCGTCAGAGCAGCGGCGAGGGCGGGTTTGATAAGGCGGATATGATTCATCGTGGTGTCAGTTATGTCTCTATAATCATAACGTTGTGGGCTGCGAAAAATATATATCGGCCGGCAAAATTTGACTTTTATACTAAAAAGATGTTCAGAAAGTCGAAACATCAGAATTAAATGTCGCCAATAACTGTGCTTATCGGCGAAGTTTTGTTAATTTTGCGCATATATGTATAAAAGTATCGTCATACGGCCTCTGAGGCTCGCCTTTTTGCTGGCGTTTGCTGTTTTGTCGCGACTGTTTTGCAACGCCGGCGACGACGACCGTTTCGTGCTCGTGCTCGACCCCGGTCACGGCGGCAAGGACTATGGCTGCGTCGGCAAGCTCACCAACGAGAAGACCATCGTGCTCGACGTTGCCCGCCGCCTCGGCAAGCTCGTCGGCGATTCACTCCCCGAGGTCAAGACAGTCTTCACCCGCGACGACGACCGCTATCTCACCCTGCAGAACCGCGCCGACATCGCCAACCACGCCGGGGGCGACGTCTTCGTCTCGATACACGTCAATTCGCTCGACCGACGCAACCGCAACCGCGCCTCGATCCACGGCGCCTCGGTCTATACCCTTGGTCTTCACCGTTCTGACAGCAACCTCGGCGTCGCCATGCGCGAAAACAGCGTCATGGAGCTCGAAGACGACTACACCGAGACCTACCAGGGCTTCGACCCTAATTCATCGGAGTCGTATATCATCTTTGAACTCAATCAGAACCAGCATATTAACCACAGCTTGACGCTCGCCGAGAAGATGCAGCGCCATCTCGTCAATGACGCCGGCCGCGCCGACAAGGAGGTACGTCAGGCCGGTTTTTGGGTACTCTGGGCCACCTCGATGCCTTCAGTGCTCGTCGAACTCGATTTCATCTGCAATCCCGAGGCCGAGCGCTTCCTCAACTCTGATGAGGGCCGCCAGTCGTGCGCCGAGGCGCTCTACAAGGCTTTCAGCGAATACTACAGCCAGTATAAAGACGGCGATTACGGCCCTAACACCATTGTAACCAAAGGACTTACGCCCGTCGAGAACAAGAAAGCCGAGCAGTCGAAAAACCGAGGGCGCCGCGACGACGGTGACCGCGACGATGACGACGGCCGGGTGAAATACAGCATCCAGGTGCTTGCCGTCAAGCACGCCCTCAAAAAGAATTCTCCCGACCTCAAAGGCCTTGAAAAAACGGCCTATTACCGTGAAGGCAAATACTATAACTACTATTGCGGTCAGTTTGACACCCGCGACGAGGCAAAGAAATATCTCGCGAAAATCAAGAAACGCTATCCTAAAGCGTTTATAATTAAGACCCGCAAAGGCAAACGAATAAAATAAACAAACAGAAATATAAAATGAACAAACTTTTACGCAAAGAATTATTGATCGGACTTATTGTCTTAGTGGCGCTGGCGATTCTGTTCTTCGGCATCAACTACCTCAAAGGCATCAATATGTTTAAGGCAGCCAACTATTACACGGCGGTCTACACCAACGTCGAGGGTCTTGCCATCTCGGCGCCCGTCACTGTCAACGGCTATAAGATCGGTCAGGTAAGAGAAATCGAGTATCAGTATGACAACCCCGGCCATGTGCTGGTCGAGATTGCGCTCGACAAATCGCTGAAAGTGCCCGCCGGGACAAAGGCCGTGCTGACGAGCGACCTCCTCGGCACAGCGTCTATCGTGCTCGAGATGGCTAACAACAAAGACTTCCTCAAAGTCGGTTCTGAGCTCGTCGCCGAGAATGCCTCGGGCCTGATGGAGAGCGTCAACGGCAAGTTGATGCCCACCGTCGAGTCAGTTCTGCCCAAGGTCGATACACTGCTCACCAACATCAACGCCATAGTCAGCGACCAGGCTGTCATGGCATCAGTAAAGCGTCTCGACGCCATCACCGCCAACCTCGAGAAGACTACCGCCCGCTTGGCTTCGACTATGGCTTCGATTCAGCCCATCACGGCCGACGTCAAGACAATCACTGGCAACGTGGCCACAATGTCGGGCGATTTCGCCGTGCTCTCGTCGCAGCTCAAAGAACTCCCGATTGATTCGCTCACGGCCGACCTCGCCGTCGTTACGGCCAATCTCCGTCAGCTCTCCGAGCAGCTCAACAACTCAGACTCGACCATAGGCAAACTCACCAACGATCCCGCTCTCTACGACAACCTCAACGAGACAGTCCGCGCTCTCGACGCGCTTCTGAAAGATATAAAGGAGAATCCCAAGCGCTATATCAGCATCAAACTGCTTTAAAAATCGCTCTAATACTTATTTGAAATCATTTCAAATAAGCGCCGACTAAAGCCGGTCGGTTTTCAATTGTTAAAAGCGAGCGAGTGACGACGTTCCACGGCCCCGAATAACTTCGGGGCCGTTATTGTGGAACATAAAATTTTGTCTTTAAACAGCTGCTCCTTAGCAGATTGCGAAAATAAATAAGTGTCGCCAAAAACGCATCTTAAACTTACCATTTAATCGGTTGATGGCGATGATGTTATCAAATAGTTAAGAAAGCCAAATATTTTTGAGCTATTTTTTTAGAAAAATAATTGTGAAATTTGTTATCGCAAAGTAACCGATAAAACAACAATCAATACCAAGAAGGTAATGGAAAATGTCAACAATGACAAATGGCAGGAATGCCTCCTTTTTATAAAGGATAATATTCCGGCCGCGCAATACGACGCGTGGTTCAGCCCGATAACGGCAAGTGTCAGTGATAACAAGATATACCTGATGCTGCAGTCGTCGTATGTCGCCGACATTATCGAAGAGCGCTACTTATCGGTTCTTGGCGCTGCTATCCGCAAGGTCTATGGCGACGGATACAAACTTATATATAAGTACCGTCAGATTCAGAGCCAGCCTGATACTGTCGTCAGTGTCCGCGCCAACGCTCCTTCGTCGGCCATCATGGCGCAGTCGAAGATTGCTTCGCCGGCCAACCCATTCAAGCCCACTGACCTCCAGCCCATCGACCCGCAGCTCAATCCGCGCTATACCTTTGAGAACTACTGCGTCTGTCTCTTATTCACATCTCCGAGCCCACGAGACGTAGAGGAATCTCGTATGC
>CALZQD010000271.1 GCA_945828175.1 uncultured Bacteroidales bacterium
TGCAGAAATCATCGGCAAGACAGAAAATTTCAGTAATTTTGTTCTCGGTAATCATAGCGCAAACTCTTGTAAATCTTGTAATTAGACACTATAAGTTTACGAATTTTTCGCGAAATGCCAAGGAAATCAGCCACTTAGTCTCATACTAAATGGCTGATTGTTTTATTGTTGAATTATCGAATTCTTATATCGAACTCACGTAATTTTAGCTTCGGAGAAGCGCTGTTGTGGTCGTAATTCAGCGTATTGCAGACGCTTGTACAATTATTGCCACTTTCCCGCGCAGGCCGGCGCCGAAGCGCCTCGGCCTACGCGGCCATCAGTAAAATCATCGCCTTGCAGGCGATATAAAGTCCCAAATCTATAAGAATTTCTTATGTTCTTTTGCCCTTCTGCCCTTATGTTCTCCCGTCCCAAAACGATTGTGCCTCAATTAATTGTGTATTGTGCATTTTGAATTGTGCATTAAAAAAGTTGTTTCACCCTTCGTTGGTTGCGGAAATGTCATCGGCTGGCTCCATGTGGATGCCGATGTGGGTGTCGGCGCCGTAGCGCTCCTTGACGCGGCGCTCGACCTCTGTGGCGACATCGTGGGCGTGGCGCAGACTCTTGTCTCCATCCATCTTGGTGTGCACCTCGATGGCGATGTTGTGGCCTATGCGGCGCGTGCGCAGACGGTGGATGCCGACCACGTCCGGCACCGATTTTATCAGCTCGGCAATCTCGGCTTCGGTCTCCGGCGGCAGCGACTTCTCGAGCAGCTCGTCGATGCAGGGACGAATTATATCATAGCCTGTCTTTATAATAAACCAGCTGACGATAACGGCGGCGACAGGGTCGAGGATTCGCCAGCGTTCGCCGAGAAACATGGCGCCGGCAATGCCCGCCAGGGTGCCGATCGACGAGAATGCATCGCTGCGGTGATGCCACGCGTTGGCTATGACAGCCGGAGAGTCGAGGCTGCGTCCCCGGCTGACCGTAAAGCGGTAGACCCACTCTTTTAGTATAATAGAGGCGACAGCCACTATAAGGGCGAGCATGCCCGGCGGCTGCGGTGTGTGTCCTTTTAGGGAAGCAATGACAGATATTATCCCGCTGTATGCCACGCCGAGACCGACAAACAGCAGGATAAGGCCGACGATGAGCGTAGCCATTGTCTCGAACTTGCCGTGGCCGTAGCTATGGTCGCTGTCGCCCGGTTTTCCTGAGATTCTGATGAAGACGAGTACGATGATGTCGGTGACAAGATCGGAAAGAGAATGGATTGCGTCGGCAGTCATGGCAGCGCTGCGACCGATTGCGCCGGCGATGAACTTGAGGACGATCAGCACGATGTTTACAGCTGACCCGACAAGGGTGACGTGATAGATTTTTTTCTCCCGCTCAGATGTAGTCATAAAATGTTATTTATGCTCAAAGGTAATAAAAATACGTATTCTAACGTCTGACAATTGTATTATTTTACTTACTTTTGCGTGAAATACATATTTACCAATCATTTTATGAAATCATTTTTCCTGTCTGTCGCACTTCTGTCTGCCGCCTGTACGGCTATGGCCGGGGGCCGCGTTGAGCGAGATATTCCATATAGTCATAATAACGACCCCTATTCGGTCGAGCGCTGCCGACTCGATGTCTACGGCGATACTGTCGGCGCCGACCGTCCTGTCGTGGTATGGTTTCATGGCGGAGGACTCACCGGAGGTTCAAAGGAACTGCCCGGACGTCTTGTAAGCGAGGGATATGTCGTCGTCGCGCCGAACTACCGCCTGATACCGAAGGTCACTGTCAGCGAGTGTATCGATGACGCAGCGTCAGCCGTGGCCTGGACTTTCGATAATATTGAGCGCTACGGCGGCGACCGCTCCAACATATTTGTCGCCGGTCACTCGGCTGGCGGCTATCTGACGTCGATGATAGGTCTTGACCGCCGGCCATTGCGCCGCCATGGCATCGAGGCCGACTCGATAGCGGCCCTGATACCTTTCAGCGGGCAGGCCATCACTCATTTCTCTCACCGCAAGTCGCAGGGAATAGGCGAACTCCAGCCGACTGTCGATTCGCTGGCGCCGCTCTTCTATGTGAGGCCCGACTGTCCGCCGTATATCATTATTACCGGCGACCGCGAGCAGGAGATTTTCGGTCGCTATGAAGAAAATGCCTATCTGTGGCGTATGATGAAACTCGTCGGACATAAAGACGTGTATATTTATGAAGAAGACGGTTTCAATCACGGCGATATGTGTATACCCGGCTTTGAGGTGCTTGTAAAGCATGTCAACAAAATATCACGTCAGCGTAAAAACAGATGAGAAAGGCACTGACAACGCTATTGACGGCTCTGACTGCCTCAGTCGCTGCGTCGGCGGCGACCGTTACGGGGCGTATCACCTGTGATGGAACCGGAGTAGCCGGAGTGCCTGTCTCTGACGGCATAAGCATCGTCGTGACCGACTCGCTCGGCCGCTATTCTATCACGGGCGAAATGCCCTATGGCACAATTTTCTATACCCTCCCCGGCGGCTATGAGCCGGAGACCGAAGACAACGGCTTCCAGCCTAAGATTTTCGCTCATGTCGACGGCGACCAAGACTCGACCCACGATTTCGCGCTCAGCCGCGTCGACAACGACTGCCACCTCATGGTCGTCGGCGCCGACAGCCATCTTGCGCGCCGTCTGGGCGACCTCGAACAGTTCGACAGCCTCTTCGTCGGGCCCGTCAAGGAGCTTGTCGCCGCAAATCCCGGCAGAAAAATCTATTCGACCATACTCGGCGACCTGTCGTGGGACCAGTTCTGGGTCAGAAACGAATACGGCCTGCCCGAATTCGTCACGACGATGACCGAGACCGGCTATCCGCTGATGCTCTTCCCCGTCATCGGCAATCACGACAACGACCCGCGCATTTCGGCCGGCGATGCAACCGACATGCTGTCGTCTGAGCCTTACCGCCGGACCATTGCGCCGTCGTTCTACTCGTTTAACCTCGGCAAGGTGCATTATGTCGTGCTCGACGATGTCGTCTACCGCAACGACCGCACCGAGGGCCGCAGCTATAAGCGCGGCGTCGCGGGCAACCGCAACTACGAGCGCCGCTACACCTGTCTCTTATACACATCTCCGAGCCCACGAGACGTAGAGGAAT
>CALZQD010000272.1 GCA_945828175.1 uncultured Bacteroidales bacterium
ACACACTGCATATCGTCGGCAGCGTCAGATGTGTATAAGAGACAGGAGTACGGCTCCACGCGAGTCGAGGAATCTGAATCCGAGGGCCGCGAGCGCGCCCGTGGCGCCGTCGTTGGTGGCGCTGCCGCCGAGGCCGAGCAGAAAGCGCCGGCATCCCCGGTCGAGGGCGTCGGCAATCATCTCGCCGAAGCCGTAAGTCGTTGCGACGAGCGGGTTTCGCTCATCGGCGGCGAGAAGCGTAAGCCCTGAGGCCGCAGCCATTTCCATCACGGCGGTCGTGCCGTCGGCGGTGATGCCGTAAGCGGCTGTGCGGGGACGCATCAGCGGGTCGCAGGCGCGGCATTCGACGCGCCGGGCGCCCAGGGCCGAGGCCAGGGCGTCGTAGGTGCCTTCGCCGCCGTCGGCGACTGCGACTTTGACGATTTCGGCGTCGGGCATAACGGCGCGGACGCCGTCGGCGACAGCGTCGGCGACCTCGCGCGACGAGAGGCAGCCTTTGAAAGAATCTGATGCGATGACTATCTTATCCACTGTCAATCGGGGCCGCGACGCTATTGCGGCCTCACAAAGTTAAAACATTTTTTGTCTAATATGTAGGCTTTTTGTAAATTTGCGCATTAAATTGCGTCGGAGCATCTCCGGCTACTTCAAAAATATAAATTTCTAACAATGAATATATCATACAACTGGCTGAAGCAGTATCTCGACTTCGACCTCACGCCCGACGACCTCGCCGCGGCCCTTACATCAATCGGTCTCGAGACCGGCGGAATTGAAAAAGTCGAATCTGTCCGTGGCGGCCTCCGCGGTATCGTCATCGGCAAAGTGCTGACATGCGAGGAGCACCCCAACAGTGACCATCTCCACATCACCACCGTCGACCTCGGCCTCCCCGGCGGCGAACCGACGCAGATTGTCTGCGGTGCGCCCAATGTTGCTGCCGGTCAGACAGTTGTCGTCGCTACGGTAGGCACAACCCTCTACGGCGAAGGCGACGAGACCTTCACGATCAAGAAATCGAAGATCCGCGGCGTCGAGTCGTTCGGCATGATTTGCGCCGAGGATGAGATCGGCGTCGGCACGTCGCACGACGGCATCATCGTCATCACCGACGAGGTTGCTCCCGGCACCCCCGCCGCCGAATACTACAAGCTCAAGGACGACTATGTGCTCGAGGTCGACCTGACCCCCAACCGCATCGACGCAGCATCGCACTACGGCGTCGCCCGCGACCTCTCGGCCTGGCTCGCTTGCCACGCCAAAGCCGCCGAGCTCAAGCGCCCCGACGTCACGGCCCTCAAATCAGACAAACCCGACGGCGACGCCATCAAAGTCGAGGTCGACGACAAGAAGGCCTGCATCAGATACTGCGGCCTGACCATCAGAAACGGCGGCAAAGTCATCGTGAAGACCTGCCCCGAAGGCACACCCTTCACCACCCTCGACGGAGTCGAGCGCAAGCTCAACGCCGCCGACCTGATGATCTGCAACGAGCGCGAGCCGATGTGTATCGCCGGCGTCTTCGGCGGCCTCGACAGCGGCGTCACCGACGCCACGACCTCGGTCTTCCTCGAAAGCGCCTGCTTCAATCCCACGAGCGTGCGCCGCACAGCGCGCCGCCACGGCCTCAGCACCGACTCGTCGTTCCGCTTCGAGCGCGGCGTTGACCCCAACGGCTGCGTCTATGCCCTCAAGCTTGCCGCACAGCTCGTCAAAGAGCTCGCCGGCGGTGAGATTTGCGGCGACATCGTCGACATCTATCCCGAAATCGTCGAGCCTTATCCCGTCGAACTCAGCTACAAACGCCTCAACTCGCTCGCCGGCGACGACATCGCCCGCGACACCGTCGACAGCATCCTCGCCTCGCTAGAAATCGAAATCAAAGAGCGCCGCGACGGCGGTGAGACC
The DNA here is from genome assembly GCA_945828175.1 of uncultured Bacteroidales bacterium. Taxonomy (GTDB): domain Bacteria; phylum Bacteroidota; class Bacteroidia; order Bacteroidales; family Muribaculaceae; genus CAG-873. The sequence continues at coordinate 1,909 of CALZQD010000272.1, forward strand.
CTCGAGCTTGCCGTGCCGACCTACCGCGTCGACGTACGCCGCGACTGCGCCGTCATCGAAGACATCCTCCGCATCTATGGCTACAACAACATACCGATGCCCGACGCCGTCAAATCGTCGCTCTCATACAAGAGCGCGACCGACTTTGCCGACGACCTCACAAAGACCCTCTCTGAGCAGCTTACCGCCATGGGTTTCAACGAGATACTCAACAACTCGCTGACAGCCGAAGCCTATTACAAAGGCCTCGCGACCTACAGCGCCGACAACTGCGTGCGTCTGCTCAATCCGCTGAGCCAGGATCTCAACGTCATGCGCCAGACCCTGCTCTTCGGCGGCCTCGAGTCGATAGCCCACAACGTCAACCGCCGTTCGGCCGACCTCCGCTTCTATGAGTTCGGCAACGTCTACCACTTCAACCCCGACGCCGTCTCGACCCCCGAGGCACCCCTCGCACCCTTCAGCGAAGGCAAGCGCCTCGCCCTCTGGCTCACCGGCGACATCCGCCGCGCCACATGGTCGGCACCCGCCGTCGAGGCAACATTCTACGACCTCCGCGCCTATGTCGACAACATCATGGCCCGCCTCGGCCTGAGCCCCCGCAGCCTCAGCTACGAGCAGTTTAACGACGACATCTTCGCCGCCGCACTGCGCGTCGCCACCCGCTCGGGCAAACAGCTCGGCGCCCTCGGCGTCGTCCGTCCCGACATCGCCGCCCGCGCCGACGTCAGCCGACCCGTCTTCTACTGCGAGTTCGACTGGGCCGCCCTCGTCAGCCTCGCCGCCGCTGTCGACGTCAAATATGCGCCCCTGCCCAAGACTCAGCCCGTCAAGCGCGACCTCTCGCTCCTCATCGACACATCGGTCAGCCTAGCCGACATTGAGAAAGTCGTGCGCGACAGCGAGCGCAAACTCCTCCGCAGCGTCGAGCTCTTCGACGTCTACGAAGGTAAGAACCTCCCCGCCGGCAAGAAGTCATACGCCATCAGCATGACACTCCAAGACGACGAGAAGACTCTCCAGGACAAGCACATCGACCAGATAATGAACAAGATCATCGCCAACCTCAAGAACAAACTCGGCGCCGAACTCCGCTAAAAAACGACAATAACATCAAACTAAATACTTTCTATGGGAAGAGCATTTGAATTCCTCAAAGCCAGAAAACTCAAACGCTGGGGCAACATGTCCGGCACATTGACACTCATCTGCAAAGAAATCACCATCGCCGCC
>CALZQD010000273.1 GCA_945828175.1 uncultured Bacteroidales bacterium
CACCTTCACCGCCGCCATCGACAGCGAGGCCCGCGAGGCAACGTCGCGCAACCACACCGCCACCCACCTCCTCCACGAGGCCCTGCGCGAAGTGCTCGGCACACATGTCGAACAGCGCGGCTCGTTCGTGTCGCCCGAAGTGCTCCGCTTCGACTTCTCTCACTTCCAGAAGCTCACGCCAGAAGAAATCAGCCGCGTCGAGCGTCTCGTCAACCGCCGCATCCGTCAGGCCGTCAGCCGCGAGGAACACCGCAGCCTGCCCATCGCCAAAGCACGCGAGATGGGCGCTATGGCACTCTTCGGCGAGAAATACGGCGAAGAGGTGCGCGTCATCCGCTACGGCGACTCGGTCGAACTCTGCGGTGGCACCCACGTCGCTAACACCGGCAACATCGGCATCCTCAAGATCGTCAGCGAGACCAGCATCGCCGCTGGCATCCGCCGCATCGAGGCCATCACCGGCGAGAACGTCGAGAACGCTATCGACGAGATGAAATCTGTCCTCAAGGCCGCCAGCGCCATGCTCAACAACGCCCCCGACGTCATCTCGGCCCTCAAGCGATCGGTCGACGAGAACGCCGAGCTTCGCCATCAGGTTGAAGAATACTTCAACGAGCGCGTCAACACCATCGCCGAGCAGCTCATCACCGGTGCCAAAGACATCAACGGCTTCCACGTCGCAGCCATGAAGGGCGTCCGACTCCCCGACGTCGTCAAAAACGTCGCCTTCGCCATCCGCAGCCGCGTCAGCGAGCCCTTCGCCTTCGTCGCCGCTACAGCCGACGGCTCGGGCAAGCCCCTGCTGACAGTCATGCTCACCGACAGCCTCGTCAAAGAAGGCAAAAACGCCTCTACGATCGTCCGCGAGGCCGCCAAGGCCATCAAAGGCGGTGGCGGCGGCCAGCCCGGCTTCGCCCAAGCAGGCGGCAAAGACGCCGAGGGCCTCGAGAAAGCCTTCGACTCGATGATAGCTTCGCTCAAAAATTAAAGCATATACCTGAAACCAAAACATTTAAGAACCACATCATCATGAAAACCAAGCACATTCTTGCCTTTATGCTCATGGCCGTCGCCCTGATGGCCTGCAGCAATCAGAAAGAAGAGCAGACGCCCGCGCGGTTCAACCTCGCCACCTACAACATCCGCCTCTACAACAGCGGCGACTCTATGGTCGGCGACGGCTGGGAGGCCCGCTTCCCCGCCCTCGCGTCGCTCGTCAGATACCATGAATTCGACATCTTCGGCACCCAGGAAGGCCACCGCAATCAGCTCGACGATCTCAAGAACGCCCTCCCCGGCTTCGAATACATCGGCGTAGGCCGCGAAGACGGCAAAGAAGGCGGCGAGCACTCGGCCATCTTCTACAATACCGACAAGTTCGACCTCGTCGAGCACGGCGACTTCTGGCTCAGCGAGACTCCCGATGTCCCCGGCAAAAAAGGCTGGGACGCAGCCTGCCCCCGCATCTGCACATGGGGTAAATTCCGCCACAAAGACTCAGGCCGCGAATTCCTCTTCTTCAACCTCCACATGGACCACATCGGCGTCCAGGCACGTCTCGAGAGCGCCAAGCTCATCCGCCAGAAGATGCAGGAAATCGACAGCACTCTCCCCGTCTTCCTCACCGGCGACTTCAACTTCGACCAGAACGAGCAGGGCTACAAGACAATCACCGACGACGGCACATTCCGCGACTCGTATGTCATCAGCGACCTCACATATGCCCTCAACGGCACATTCAACGACTTCTCGGCCGAAAACTACTCTGACAGCCGTCTCGACCACATCTTCGTCACTCCCGGCATCGAAATCGAGAAATACGGCATCCTGACCGACACCTATCGCAGCGACGAGGGCACCGACTCGGCATTCACGAGCGGCAACGCGCCCAAAGAGCTCATACTCCACAAATACCGCGCCCGCACGCCCTCCGACCATTTCCCCGTCGTCGTCCGCGCCGTAGTCGAATAATTTAACACTTGTTCGTCAACAAGCCGGCCGCTTGGAGTGTTTTGACAATAAAGCGCGAGGCTCCAAAAACCCCGTCAAAAATATTGTCTAAGATTTAAATACTCTAAGTTATGAAAGACCACTGTCACGACCACAAAGGTCACTACAAACATTTTCTTATTCACCTCGCTCTCGAGGCAGTAACATTGGCAGCCGCAGTCGCCACCGTTCACGAAGTCTGCAAAGTGCGCCGCGCTATCAAACGCATCGAACGCCGATAAGAAACCGTCCGTTGACAAAGACACAAATCCCCGCCGCATCGCCTCTGGCGCGATACAGCGGGGATTGTCTTTTTCGGCTCCTCCGGTACTTTAGAAGGGCTCTATCTCTTCGAGGCTCAAGCCGCGCAGGTCCTTTGGCGAGAGTAGCATCTCCTCGCGCGCTATCGGCCACTCTATCGCGAGAGCCGGGTCGTCGAATGAGAGCGTCACCTCCGACGCCGGGTCGTAGACATTGTCGACCTTATACTGAAACTGCGCCACCTCGCTGACGACGGCAAATCCGTGGGCGAAACCGCGCGGCACAAACATCTGGCGCCCGTTGTCGGCCGACAGCGTCACCGCTAAGTGGCGACCGAACGTCGGCGAGCCGCCGCGAAGGTCGACGACGACATCGACAACCTCGCCTTGCGACACCCTGACGAGCTTCGCCTGCGACGACGCCCCGCGCTGAAAGTGCAGCCCCCTGACGACGCCTCGGCGCGACAGCGACTCGTTGTCCTGTATGAAATCGACCTTACCGACCTCGCGCTCAAACTCCTCGCGCTTGAACGTCTCGCAAAAATATCCGCGCTCGTCGCCGAAACGTCGCGGCTCGATGATGACTACGCCATCTATTTCTGTCCTGATAAAATTCATATTCCAAAGATTTGCAGCAAAATTACACAATTTTGAGTAATTTTACAGCGCGTAAAAACCAATAAGTACTACGATTATGAATATAATACTCTTCGACCCGCAGCCGGCACGCGACAACCTCCTGCCGCTCACATATACACGCCCCGTCGCCGAGCTCCTCGTCGGCATGATGACCATACGCCGCCGCTGGGAGCACTTCATTCCCGGCGATTACAGCTACGACACAGTCGATTACCTCAAAGAGCTCTTCCCCATGGCCGCGGCCGACG
>CALZQD010000274.1 GCA_945828175.1 uncultured Bacteroidales bacterium
GATTGGCATCGATAAATTTCTTGAATTCCACCGGGTCGCAACTGTCGGCAAGCGAGCATCCTGCATTGAGGTCGGGCACGAGTACCTTCTTGTCGGGCGACAGTATCTTCGCCGTTTCGCCCATAAAGTTGACACCGCAACTCACGATGATGTCGGCATCGGTCTTGGCTGCATATTGCGCCAATGCCAAACTGTCGCCTACAAAATCGCTGATGGCTTGTATCTCGTCGCGCTGATAGTAGTGCGCTAAGATCACGGCCTTCTTCTCGCGTTTGAGTCTGTTGATTTCCTCCTTCAGAGATTCTGATGTTTCAGCCTTGCTGTCATGCCGGCATTGGTTTTCGACATTCATTATATCTTTATAAAAAATTTATCTTTAAAAAAAATTTCTCTTTCCAAGAATAATATTAGGTGTCAATAGCTACAATAACTTTTTGCCCTGAAATTTGCATTTCCGACTTATCAAACGGCCAGTCGTGGTTGTCTATATATTGTTGACATACATAGCCGTTGTCATTCAGTATTATAGCAGATTTATCAACACTATGTTTATAATATGCAAAGTTAATAACTTTATTCAACATATAGCCGTCAAAAATTAATAAAACTATGTCGAAAAGACCCTATTAACTTATCATGCTTGTTATTTTGATTATTAGGATATTTATCCATACAAATCCTTGCGGGGCTTTTGCAAATTTATTTTCATTTTACTTATAAAAACCTTTTCAACACTTTTCAACACCTTGTTGACATAGTCTGAAAGGGATTTTGACCTGTCTGTTTTTGAACCATTATAGCTTATTTAAAGTTATTTGTTCTAAATAGCGTTGTGAATTGTTAATTAAATTGCTTACTTTTGCATCCTGCATAATTTTAATTGATTATTCATGAAAATATCATTCAGATCTATTTGGGCCGCTATGGTGTTGCTGTCGCTCTCGGCGACGGCTGAGATTCCGGCCGGATATTATTCTTCGCTTACAGGCAAGTCTGAGGCTCAGCTAAAGACTGCTGTCTACACCCTTGTTAAAAACTTTACGAGCGTGTCGTCATATCAGGCTCTTCCGGAATATTTCCAGCAGACCGACGTCTACCCTAATTCACGACGCTGGTGGGAGATGTATTCAAATATGACTTTCTATATACCGTCGTTTTCGGGTATGAACCGCGAGCACTCCTTCCCCAAGAGCTGGTGGGGAGGTGATACCGAAGTTAAGGCCTACACCGACCTCAACCACCTCTACCCCTCAGAGCAGAGAGCCAACCAGGCCAAGAGCAACTATCCCCTCGGCGAGGTCGACCGCACCCGCTCTATCAAATTCGAGAACGGCGTCACCACCGTCGGCTATCCCGTCAACGGCCAGGGCGGCGGCGCACAGTATGTCTTCGAGCCCGCCGACGAATATAAAGGCGACTTCGCCCGAACATATTTCTACATGGTCACATGCTATCAGGACTACCGCTGGAACATCACATACATGCTATCGCAGAATACCTACCCCACCCTCAACCAGTGGTCGGTAAACCTTCTGCTAAAATGGCATCGCCAGGATCCCGTCAGCGACAAGGAGACCGCCCGAAACGAAGTCGTCTACAGCTATCAGAATAACCGCAACCCCTTCATCGACTATCCCGAGCTCGCCGAATATATCTGGGGCAACCACAAGGGCGAGGCCTTCGTCCCCGGTCAGGGCGGCGGTCCTATCGGTACCCCTACCCTCATCAATCCCAACGCCAACACGACCGCCGACTTCAACCAGGTCGCTATCGGCGAATCAATTCAGAAAGCCATATTCTTCAAAGGCGAGAATATGACCAGCGACGTCAAGCTTCAGCTCTATCGCGGCGACACCGGCATGTTCTCACTGTCGACAAACTCCATTGCCGCCAATCTCATGAACACCGAGGAAGGCTACTGGCTTTATATCACCTATAAGCCCACCGCAATCGGTAAGCACGAAGCCCGACTCCTTATCTCCGGCGGCGGCATGACCGCAACCCGCGGCGTCGGACTCATGGGCGAATGTCTGCCCGTGCCCGAACTCACGGCCTGCACGGCTACCGAAGCTACCGATATCACCTCTGACAGCTATGTCGCCAACTGGATTTCTCCCGAAGGCGAAGTCGTCGACTACTGGGTAGTCAACCGCACGAAATATATCGGCGGCAGCCCCGTCACCGAGCAGCTTGTCGCCGAAGACACCTCGCTGCTGATCGAAGGCTTCGACCAGAGCGACAGCGAGTCTTATACCGTCCAGTCGGTGCGCCTCGGCCACTATTCGCCCGAATCTAATGTCATCTATGTCGCCCACGACGGCATCACCGGCGTCAAGGTAGAACAGCCCCTCGCTGTCATGACCTTCAGCGGTTCACTGCGCTTCCTCTGCAGCGAACCTCAGGACGACTGCCGCATCTATGACATCGCCGGCCGCCTCTATCGCTACATCGGTCAAATCGACCACTGCATGGACATCGACATCGAGCCCGGCGTCTACCTTATCACCACCGCCACCCACCACACCCCCGTCAAAGTCATAGTGAAATAACGGCGCGAAAAACAAAAGAACGAACGAAACATAAATTCTCATAAACGGCAGCGAGACCCCCGGCTCTCGCTGCCTGCGTTTTATACGCCACCGAGACGCGACAGACGTTATGGAGCAACGGTTTTAACCGTTGCTCCATAGGCTGCGCACCGGGAGTCTGCGGTCTCCCGACCGTGGGCCTAATCGCTTAGCCTAAATGAGCTAGCTCAGGCCGGAGGCCTGAAATCTTGTTAACCGCGGGCGCCCGCGCCCGTGGCAGCTGCGCCCACAAACGCGCCCAACTCCGGCGGAGTTGAACCTCCCATCAACATTGCCCGACCTTAATGACCTTAATGACTTTATTGACCTTATCCTCCCTCAAACACTAAAATTTTTATCTCGGCTCCGAGCTTTAGCGAAGGCCAATCAAAGCCCAGTAGACAAAGCTATCAAAGTGCGGCCTCGAGCTCGAGGCCGTATAGATGCCGTATGGAGCGAGGGTTTCAACCCTCGCAGCCAACTCGCTGGCCTGCAACGGTTAAAACCGTTGCTCCATACCGCCTTACGCGGCCGCGCGATTACGCAGCCCTACAGACATTCAAAAA
>CALZQD010000275.1 GCA_945828175.1 uncultured Bacteroidales bacterium
TCTGCGGTCTCTTCGAGCTCGAGCCCAACCAGGCGCGCGTGATGATTTTCTTCGGTCAGTATCGCGGCACATTCCGCCGCACTGGCTTCTTCTGGGTAAATCCCTTCATGACGAAGAAAAAGATTTCGATGCGAATCCGCAACATGGACATTGCCCCCATCAAGGTCAACGACAAAGTCGGCAACCCGGTGATGATAGGCATGGTCCTCGTCTGGAAAGTCCGCGACACCTATCGCGCTGTCTTTGATGTCGATGCGGCCGATATGCCCGCCGTTGTCGGCGACAGCAAAACTGCCGCAAACATTGCCTCGGGCAGCGGCCTCACCAAAGCGCTCGACGCCTTTGTAGGCATTCAGAGCGACGCCGCCCTGCGCGAAGTCACGGGCCGCTACGCCTACGACGAAGAGGGCAGTCGCGACGAGATAACCCTCCGCAGCGACGGCCATGAAATCAACGAGCAGCTCGAGGCCAAGCTCAACGAGCGCCTCGCCATGGCCGGCATCGAAGTCGTCGAGGCCCGTCTCAACTACCTCGCCTATGCACCCGAAATCGCCGCCGTGATGCTGCGCCGTCAGCAGGCCTCGGCCATCATCGCCGCCCGCGAGAAGATAGTCGAAGGTGCCGTTTCGATGGTGAAGATGGCTCTCGACCAGCTCGACAGCGAGAACATCGTCGCCCTCGACGACGAGCGTAAGGCCGCAATGGTCAGCAATCTGCTTGTGGTGCTCTGTGCCGACGAGCCCGCACAGCCCGTGTTGAATACCGGTAGTCTCTATCAGTGATGCCCCGGCAGGCAAGCAAAGGGTTCCTGCTGCGTCTCGACCCAGCCACGATGGCCGAGGTCGAGAAGTGGGCCGCCGACGAATTTCGCTCGGTCAACGGCCAGATCCAGTGGATCATAGCCGACGCCCTCCGCCGCTACCGCCGCACCCGCAAACCCGAACCGAAGAGCAACGAAAAAACATAAGAACACAAAGGCATAAGAACACAAGATTTTTGTGCCTCGGTAGGGTCGCGCGATCGAGCGACCGCGTCATGCGCTATGGACCAAGGGTTTCAACCCTTGGAACGCAATCAATTGATTGCTAAGGCCGAAACTAACGTCCCTGGACGCAATAGGCGTTATGGACCAAGGGTTTCAACCCTTGGAACGCAAACGATTGATGGCTAAGTCCCCCGAGACGCGACTGGCTCCTGCCTATTGCGGTATAACAGAGAGTACGGCTACGATTCCGAGACCGCAGCATCGCGGCCTCTCCTCCGTTGTGAGCCGCGTTAGCGGCGATAGTTCATTAGGCCCGTGCAAGGAGCGCATTTATGCGATCCGCAGCGCGGGTTTCTGTATCCGTGAGCAAAAAGAACCGCGTTAGCGGTGGCACCAGTGGTAGTAATTCAACGTGAGATCGATATAAGGAATCAGAACAACGTCAATTGATTGTCCGGCACGAACTCCGGAGATATAGAGGGTTTCTTCTGGAAGAAACAATATGCGGCAATGGCGCTCAAGGCATTGGTTATCTTTTGTGATAATCTGAATACCGTTCATGAACAGGAACTCAAACAGTTGCTTGCCGATATATCCTTTATCTCCACAGAGTTTGCCCCTGACGTTTTCAATAAATGACTCTGAATACAGTGGCTCACGGTCATCGACATTGCCCTGAGTGAACATAAAGTTAAGAATCCCACCTTTGTCATTGATGATCAGATGCAGCTTAAAGCCGAAGAACCATCCCATCGAGCACTTGCCCCGCCGGGCTATACCTTTATCGAACTCACGTTATTTTAAGAATTAATAAGTTAGGTATGCTCGAATTTTGCTCACTCTTTATGTTATCTTTACGGCGGATTACTGCAAATCTTCGTAACATAAACTATATTTGCCCTTAAACATATAGTTTTCGGCATATTTGTTAAAAAATATTTCGTAACTTTGAAGTTAATACATATAACTCACAAAACTAAACGCCTTAATCGGCTTTAAATATATCAAACTTTCTTACGAAATGGAGACACCCAAATTATATAACAACACGACAGAGAAAGTCGTTGACGGTCTGAAAGCCGATTTGCAAAGCGGCTCTCGACTTTCTATTGCCGCTGCGTCGTTCTCCATTTATGCTTACCAAGCACTAAAAGAAGAACTTGAAAACATTGCGGAAATGCCATCGCATGGGCGGGCGCAAAATATTGCGCCCCTACGACGAATATGGCAACGGAATTATCACGAACACATAATACGCAATCAACGAGCGTTTGAGAATATTATGAATTATATCGATACTAATATCGAAAAATGGAATCAGGACTGTTTTTATACGAATTAAACATTAACTATATATGGATAAGTTAAAAATGCAGAGCCGAGACGTGGTGGGCGGAAATGTGCAGAAGATTGCTGCGCTGTTTCCGCAGTGCGTCACTGAAAGGCTCGATAAAGAGGGCAAGCCGGAACTTGCCATTGATTTTGACAAACTGCGTGCGGAGTTGTCGAATGAGGTGCTCGATGAGGGCGAGGAACGCTATCAGTTTACTTGGCCCGACAAGCGTGCTGCTTCACGCCTTGCCAACACTCCCACTACGCAAACACTTCGCCCGTGCCGTGAGGAGAGTGTGGATTTCGACACTACACAAAACCTTTACATTGAGGGAGACAACCTCGATGTGCTGAAAGTGTTGCGTGAAACCTATCTCGGCAAGGTGAAGATGATTTACATCGACCCGCCTTATAACACAGGCAACGACTTCGTTTATAACGACGACTTCGCACAAGACAAAGGCGACTTCGAGGCTCAAAGCGGCTTGTTTGATGACGAGGGAAATCAAACCATTGACCCGATGCAACGCAACACCGAAAGCAATGGTCGCTTCCACACCGACTGGCTCAATATGATTTATCCACGCCTCAAAGTGGCAAGAGACTTTTTGTCAGAAGATGGTGCAATATTTATATCAATAGGTGATGATGAAGAAGCTAATTTAATAAAGATTTGTGATGAGATCTTTGGAGAACAAAATTTTATTGCATCAATATGCCATAAACACCGCGCTTCAGTATCTAATGATAGGCTGTCTCTTATACACATCTGACGCTGCCGACGATATGCAGTGTGTAG
>CALZQD010000276.1 GCA_945828175.1 uncultured Bacteroidales bacterium
GCTGACGGCCTTCGCGTTTTGCAAAGTCTTCGCACATCTTCTGTGCTTTGATGAAATCGGGATCTTGTTTTGTTTCGTTTGAGTACACGCCTGAAATTGTTCTGATTACAGCTTTATAACGACCTACAACTTCTTCGCAGGCATCTGAAATCTCGCCGAGGGTGGCGCGGAGACCGGCAGCCTTGACAGCGAGGTCGAGGAGGTTGCCTTTCTTTGTGCGGACACACTCTGTGATGGCTGCAAGAGCTTCTTTGACCTTGGCTTCGTCGCGGTGGGCCTTGACGTCGTTGAGGCGCTCGATCTGCTCTTTGCGAACCTCGGTGTTGTCGATCTCGAGGATATCGATGGGATCTTCGTGGTCGAGGCGATATTTGTTGATGCCGACGATGGTCTGACGGCCAGAGTCGATGCGGGCCTGAGTGCGGGCAGCGGCTTCTTCGATGCGGAGTTTGGGAAGACCGGTCTCGATAGCCTTGGCCATGCCGCCGAGTTTCTCGATTTCCTGAATGTGTGCCCAGGCACGCTGAGCGATTTCGTTGGTGAGGGCTTCGACGTAGTATGAACCTGCCCAGGGGTCGATCTGTTTTGTGACGAGGGTCTCTTCCTGGATGTAAATCTGAGTGTTACGGGCGATACGGGCCGAGAAGTCGGTCGGCAGGGCGATAGCCTCATCGAGAGCGTTGGTGTGGAGCGACTGGGTGTGGCCCAGGGCTGCTGCCATAGCCTCGATACATGTACGGCCGACGTTGTTGAAGGGATCCTGCTCGGTGAGCGACCAGCCTGATGTCTGAGAGTGTGTGCGCAGTGCAAGCGATTTGGGGTTCTTGGGGTTGAACTGCTTGACAATCTTGGCCCAGAGCATACGGGCAGCGCGCATCTTGGCGATCTCCATGAAGAAGTTCATGCCGATAGCCCAGAAGAACGACAGACGGGGAGCGAAAGCGTCGATGTCCATGCCGGCGTTGACACCTGCGCGGAGGTATTCAAGACCGTCGGCGAGGGTGTAGGCGAGCTCGATGTCGCAAGTAGCGCCTGCTTCCTGCATGTGGTAGCCCGAGATCGAGATTGAGTTGAACTTGGGCATGTTCTGAGATGTGTATTCGAAGATATCGGCGATGATACGCATCGAGAACTCGGGGGGATAGATATATGTGTTGCGGACCATGAACTCCTTGAGGATGTCGTTCTGGATGGTACCGGCCATCTCTTCAAGCTTGGCGCCCTGTTCGAGGCCGGCGTTGATATAGAAGGCGAGGACGGGGAGAACGGCGCCGTTCATTGTCATCGACACAGACATTTTGTTCAAGGGAATGCCGTCGAAGAGGACTTTCATGTCGTCGAGCGAGCAGATCGAAACACCTGCCTTGCCGACGTCACCGACTACGCGGGCGTGGTCGGCGTCATAGCCACGGTGTGTGGCGAGGTCGAATGCGACCGACAGACCTTTCTGACCCGACGCGAGGTTGCGGCGGTAGAAAGCGTTCGATTCGGCAGCTGTCGAGAAGCCGGCATACTGACGGATTGTCCAGGGACGGAGGGGATACATGGCGCTGTACGGGCCACGCAGGAAAGGAGGAATACCTGAAACATAGTTCAGATGTTCGAGCCCTTCGAGATCTTCTTTTGTATAGACGGGCTTGACGGGGATGAGTTCGGGTGTAAGCCAGTCTTCAGCTGCAGCTACCTGTGCATGCTGAGCGCCGAAAGCGTCTTTTGTGATATCTATGGTTTTAAAATCGGGTCTCATTGCTGTAACTGATTATTTAAGAAGTTTGGCATTGAAGTTCTGGAGTGTCTCAAGCACGTTGCAACGAACGTGGATAAATTCGTTGATGCCGGCAGCCTTGAGGTCGTCCATGCAGGCGGGAGCACCGGCAACGACAAATTCGGCACGGCCGTTGAGATATTTGAAGGCTTCGGGAGCGAGGGTGGCGTATTCGTCGTCGCTCGAGCAGAGGACGATGACATCGGCGCCTTTCTCGAGGGCTGCGTCGACGCCGGCCTCGACGGTGTCGAAACCGAGATTGTCGATGATTTCATAACCGGCGCATCCGAAGAAGTTGGTCGAGAACTGGGCGCGAGCGAGACGCATGGCCAGGTTGCCGATTGTGAGCATAAACACCTTGGGACGGTTTGAAGCGGCCTCGGTTGCGAGACGGAGAGCTTCGAAGTCGGTGGCTGCACGTTTCATCAGAAGGGCGTTTTCGCCTTTCTCTTCGTTGCCGCAGGCACATTTGCATTCTTTCTTCTCGATCTTGTCGGCAGCCATCTCGTTGATGTTGGGATACTGGTTTGTGCCGAGCAGAATTTCTTTGCGGCGGGCGACGTCGGTGTGACGTTTTTCACAAGAAGCATTGACTGCTTTCTGAACTTCGCCGTTATTGACTTCGGCGAAGAAGCCGCCTTTGTCCTCGACTTCGAGGAAGAGCTTCCAAGCCTCGTTGGCGATAGAGACTGTGAGGGTCTCGACATAGTAGCTGCCGCCGGCGGGGTCGACAACCTTGTCGAGGTGGCTTTCTTCTTTGAGAAGGAACTGCTGGTTGCGGGCGATGCGCTCCGAGAATGTGTCGGGTGTCTTGTAGGGGGTGTCGAAGGGAACGACTGTGATCGAGTCGACACCGGCGAGAGCTGCCGACATGGCCTCTGTCTGGCTGCGGAGCAGGTTGACGTGAGCGTCGTAGATTGTCTGGTTGAACTGCGATGTGGCAGCGTGGACGTGCATCTTGGCGCTGTCGGCCGAAGCGGGCTTATACTGCTCGACGATCTGGGCCCAGAGCATGCGGGCTGCGCGGAATTTGGCGAGCTCCATGAAGTAGTTCGACGAAACGCCCATGTTGAATTTGATGCGCGAGGCAACCTCGTCGATAGTGAGACCGGCGTCGGTGAGGGCTGTGAGCCACTGTGCGCCCCATGCGAGGGCATAGCCGAGTTCCTGGAAGATGAAGGCGCCGCCGTTGCAGAAGAGCACTGAGTCGACTGCGATGACTTTTACACCGGGTACTTCCTTGACGGCCTCGATGATTTTCTTGGCGTTCTCGACGGCTTCGGGGTTAATCCTGTCTCTTATACACATCTGACGCTGCCGACGATATGCAGTGTGTA
>CALZQD010000277.1 GCA_945828175.1 uncultured Bacteroidales bacterium
CAGCGTCACAAGGCGACCAAAGTCAACGCCAACCACGCCACCTACGAAGAGCAGATGAGCATCGAGGACCAGCTCATCGGTCTCGCGCGCAAATACAATATTAAAATAATCGCGAGCAACGACGTCCACTTCACCAACGAGGACGACTCCGAGGCTCACGACCGCCTCATCTGCCTGTCGACCAACAAACTGCTGAACGACCCCGAGCGCATGCTCTACACAAAGCAGGAATGGCTCAAGACCCAGGAAGAGATGAACGAAGTCTTCGGCGACCTGCCCGAGGCGCTGAGCAACACGCTCGAAATCTGCGACAAGGTCGAGACATACAGCATCAACCACGCGCCCATCATGCCTAACTTCGAGATACCCAAAGAGTTCGGCACCGAGGAAGAATACCGCCAGCGACTGACCGAGAAAGATCTCTTCGACGAATTCACCCGCGACGAGCACGGCAACGTCGTGCTCTCGGAGGAGGACGCCAAGGCCAAAATCAAGAAACTTGGCGGCTACGAGAAGCTCTACCGCATCAAATTCGAAGCCGACTACCTCAAAAAGCTGGCCTACGACGGCGCCGCTCGCCGCTATGGCACGCCACTGAGCGACGAAATCGTCGAGCGCCTCACATTCGAGCTCCACATCATGAAGGCAATGGGCTTCCCGGGCTACTTCCTTATTGTCGAAGACTTTATCCGCGCCGGTCGCGAGAAACTCGGCGTCAGCATCGGTCCGGGTCGTGGTTCAGCCGCCGGTTCGGTCGTGGCCTACTGCCTGGGCATCACACAGATAGACCCGCTGAAATACGACTTGCTGTTCGAACGTTTCCTAAACCCCGACCGTATCTCTCTCCCTGATATCGACGTCGACTTAGACGACGACGGCCGCGGCGACGTGCTCAACTATGTGACCCAGAAATACGGCGAAACCAAGGTGGCGCACATCATCACCTACGGCACTATGGCGGCTAAGTCGGCCATCAAAGACGTCGCGCGCGTCATCAACCTCCCGCTGTCGGAGAGCAACCGCCTCGCCAAACTCGTCCCCGCTCGAATGCCCATCGTCAATGGCAAAGAGCTGAAACCCACGCTCAAAAACTGCTACGAATATGTTCCTGAATTCAAGCCCGAACTGTCGAGCAGCAACGAACTCGTCGCCGACACCCTAAAATATGCCGGGCAGCTCGAAGGCAACGTCAGGAATACCGGCGTCCACGCCTGCGGTGTCATCATCTGCCGCGACGACATCACCGACTGGGTACCCGTCAGCACCGCAACCGATAAGAAAGAAGGCAAACTGCTTGTCACACAATACGAAGGCAGCGTCATCGAGGACACCGGCCTGATCAAGATGGACTTCCTCGGACTGAAGACCCTCTCGATTATCAAGGAGGCCGTTGCCAACGTCAAGCGCACGCGCGGCATCGACATCGACATCGACAGCGTGCCCGTCGACGACAAAAAGACATATGAACTCTACTGCGCCGGACGCACCGTCGGCACCTTCCAGTTCGAGTCGGCCGGCATGCAGAAATATCTGCGTGAGCTTCAGCCTTCTACATTCGAAGACCTCATAGCGATGAACGCCCTCTACCGCCCGGGGCCTATGGACTATATCCCCGCCTTCATCGCCCGCAAACACGGCCAGGAGCCTATCGTCTATGATATCCCGGAGATGGAGAAATATCTCAAGGACACTTACGGCGTCACCGTCTACCAGGAACAGGTCATGCTCCTGTCGCGTATGCTCGCCAACTTCACCCGCGGTCAGAGCGACACGCTGCGTAAGGCCATGGGTAAGAAGATGATAAGCAAGATGATGGAGCTTAAGTCACTCTTCCTCTCCGGCGGCCAGGCCAACGGCCACAAGCCCGAAGTGCTTGAGAAAATCTGGGCCGACTGGGAGAAATTCGCCTCCTACGCCTTCAACAAGAGCCACGCCACATGCTACAGCTGGGTAGCCTTCCAGACCGCCTACCTCAAGGCCAACTACCCCTCGGAATACATGGCCGCAGTGCTTAGCCGAAACCTCTCGGATATCACCAAGCTCACCTTCTACATGGACGAATGTAAAGCCATGGGTATCACCGTCAAAGGTCCCGACGTCAACGAATCGTTCGGCACCTTCGGCGTCAACGCCCGCG
Source organism: uncultured Bacteroidales bacterium (assembly GCA_945828175.1). GTDB lineage: Bacteria > Bacteroidota > Bacteroidia > Bacteroidales > Muribaculaceae > CAG-873. The sequence goes on from CALZQD010000277.1 coordinate 2,138, forward strand.
GCGACATACGCTTCGGCCTCTCGGCCATCAAAGGCATCGGCGCCAACGTCGTCCGCGACATCCTCGCGGCACGCGACAACGGCGGCGAGTTCAAAGACATCTACGACTTCGTCGAGCGTGTTCCTTCGAGCGCCCTCAACCGCCGCACCTTCGAAGGCCTCGCCGTTGCCGGCGCGTTCGACTGCTTCGACGGCATCAAGCGCGAAGACTTCTTCGAAGAAAACAGCCGCGGCGAAACACTATCGGAGATTCTCCTCCGCTACGGCGCCAACTACCAGTCGGCCAATCAAAACCGCGAGGCATCGCTCTTCGGCGACATCGAAGAAGAAATCAACCTCAGCTCGCGCCCGCAGATTAAGCCCGCGATGCCCTGGGCACAGGTGACGCGCCTCGACAAAGAGCGCGAGCTCGTCGGCATGTACCTCTCGGCCCACCCTCTCGACCCCTACTACCTCGAGCTCAACTACGGCATGAGCCACACAATCAAGGCATTCGAAGAGATAACGCCCGAAGACGGCCTCGAAGTCATCTTCGGCGGCATCATCACCAAATATGAGAGCCGCGTGCTTCAGAGCGGCACACGCATGGGCAAATTCCATATCGAAGACTACACCTCGTCGACCGAAGTCGTCGCCTTCGGCAAACAGCTGCTCGAACTGGCGCAGTTCGGCCAGGAAGGCCTCGCCGTCAGCGTCCGCGGCGCATTCAAAAAACGCCCCAGCGGCGAGATAAAATTCAACATCACCTCAATGCAGCTCCTCGACGAAATCAAAGGCAAGCTCATCAAAGGCATAACCATCAAACTCGCCACCGACAGCATAAACCCGCAGCTGCGCAGCCTTCTCGCAGAAAAATCAGAAAAAAGCGACAAGACCGGCGGCGTGCTCAACTTCCGCCTCTTCGAGCCACGGCTCAACCGCAGCGTCACGGCCACATCAAGCCGCCACATCGCCATCGACCGC
>CALZQD010000278.1 GCA_945828175.1 uncultured Bacteroidales bacterium
TCTACACACTGCATATCGTCGGCAGCGTCAGATGTGTATAAGAGACAGTCTACCTCTTGTCCACCCTCATGCTGACAGGGCTCACCGCGCCGGCCTACAACCCGAAATTCGACGTTGCGGGCAACATCGCTCTCAGCCAGTATGAAGCATTCAAGGCTGCTCCGAAGGCTGCGATAGCCCTTTCGGAAGAACTGCCCATCCGCCTTGCCGACGATTCACGCGGCGGAGCCACTGCTACAGTCTATCTCACATTAAACGACGGAGTATCGACCTCACAGATCGAGGATTTAGGCTTTGAGACCCTCGCCGCCATCGACGACATGATGCTCGTCGGCGGTCGCCTCGACGACATCATCGCGCTGTCAGAGACCGATCTCGTCAAAAACATATCATTCCCGGGCAAAGCCGAGCCGATGCTCAACGTCGCCCGCGCCAAGTCTAACGCCGACGCCGTCATCGCCGGCACCGGCCTGCCCCAGGGCTACACCGGCAAGGGCGTCATCGCCGGCATCTACGACAGCGGCATGGACCCCAACCACGTCTTCTTCCAGACAGCCGACGGCGAGACCCGCATCAAGCGCCTCTGGCACTTCAGCTCGACCAACGGCTACTCGACAGAATATGCCACACCCGAGCGCATAGCGTCGTTCACGACCGACAACCGCGCCGGCACACACGGCACACACACGATGGGCTGTCTCGCAGGCAACATGACCCGCCGCGGCCCGAAGTGGATCAACTTCGACCAAACCACCGGCGAAACCCAGACCTCGACAATCAAGGCTATGCCCTTCTACTCGGCAGCCCGCAACGCCGACATCGCAGCAGCCTGCGGCACGCTCGACTACAACAACATCACGGCAGCCGTCGAGAAGATTTGCAACTTCGCCAAGGCATCAAACCACCCCGCTGTCATCAACCTGTCGATCGGCTCGATCAGCGGCCCGCACGACGGTACTGACGGAGCAGCCAAGATGATCAACAAATATGCCGCCGAATACCCCATATTCGTGTCGGCCGGCAACGACGGCGACAAGCCCGTGTCGATCGTTAAGACCTTCACCGCGTCAGACGCCACGCTGAAGACCTTCCCCGCAGCCCTCAGCCCCACAAGCGGCTACAACGGCATCATCGACATCTGGAGCAAGGACGCAACGGCGTTCACAACCAAGTTCGTGATCTACAACATAGTGTCGAACGCCATCGAATATCAGTATAGCATAAACGCCCCCGGGGAAGCCACTGTGACGACAAACAACTACACGTCACCCAGTTATATCCACGACACTAAATTCGACCAGGCATTCGCATCGAGTTTCGTGATGATGGGCGCATCTGACAACAAGGGCACCAACAACCGCTACAACTGCCAGATTCAGTACTCGATCAGAAACAACACGGCCAACAATGGCACCCTCATACTCGGCATCATCGTCGAAGGCAAAGCCGGCCAGACAGTCTATCTGACCAACAACAGCGCGACAGCTGTGCTGAACGGTCTGCAGGTTCCCGGCTGGTCGAACGGCACAAGTGAGTTCTCGATCAACAACCTCGCCTGCGGCAACAACGTCATCGCCGTCGGCTCATGGACAACCCGCACCATCTGGTCGCTGTGCAACAACCAGACCTATAATTATAGCGAAGGCGCCAACCTACCCTACGACCAGGTATCGGGCTTCAGCAGCTACGGCACACTGGCCGACGGCCGCAGCCTGCCGCTGTTCTGCGCTCCCGGCGCCGGCATCATCTCGTCGATTTCGTCGTACTACGCCTCGTCGATCAACATCACGACCAACTCATGCGCCTACTGGAACACCAACGGCAAGTCATACTACTGGAATCTCGAACAGGGCACCTCGATGTCGAGCCCCTTCGCTGCAGGCTGTGTGGCTACATGGCTTGAGGCCAACCCCAACCTGACACCTGCCGAAGTACGCGAGGTGCTCGTCTCGACCGCAGCCGCAGGCAACGGCACCGACGCCATGAGCCGCCAGCAGTGGGGCGCAGGCAAGCTCGACGCCTATGCCGGTATCAAGAAAGTGCTCGACCTCTCGGGCGTCGCTGACATCACCCTCGGCGGCAACGACGACAACAGCGTCATGATGCGCGAGACCTCAGACGGTGTCTGGGAAGTATTCGCCGCCGGCGCCAAGAACATCACGGCAACCGTCTACAGCGTCTCGGGCCAGCTCGCCACAAGCGTCAACGCCCAGGGCGACACCGCCGTCATCGACTGCCAGGGTCTCAGCCGCGGCATCTATATCGTAAGCGTCAACGGCTCTCACAACCGCAAGATTACAGTGAGATAAGCCGGCAAAAAGATAAACACAATCAAATGAAGAGACCGGCAGGCCGACGAAGACCTGTCGGTCTCTTCGTCTACAAACGAAAGAAGCGAAAACCTTGAAAACACGATTCCTGATATCGCTCATTGCCGCAATCGTCGCACTGACGGCAGCCGCCGACGAGACATCGCGCCTCTCGCCGCAGTCGCGGGTGACGCTCGCCAAGTGGACGAAAAGCTACAGCCGAAAAGACTCCAAACGCCCGGGCGCTGCGGCCGAACATCCGGCCTACATCCCCGCCATCGTTGAAATCAGCGACGAAAACGCCGTCGGCAGCCTCGAGGCGCTCGGCGCCGTCATCTACAGACGCCGCGGCGACATGCTGCTCGTGTCGGTGCCGTATGACAAGGTCGGGCAACTGGCGACATTCTCGGTCGTAGCCTCGGCAGAGCTGTCGCCGCAGAGGTCGACAGCCGTCGACGTAGCCGCGAGGACGAGCGGCGCAGCCGACGTAGTCAGCGGCGACAACGAGCTCGGGCTGAGCCTTGACGGCACGGGAGTCGTGGTCGGATTCGCCGACACGGGCTTCGACCCGTCGCACATGGCCTTCGAGGGCAAGGTAGCGCGCCTCGTCTGCTACGACGAACTCGAAGCCGAACGCATCATGCTCGACAGCCCGGCCGATATAGCCGCCTGGACGACAGACTGCGCCGACGAGAGCCACGCCTGCCACGTCGGCAACATACTCGCCGGACAACACACGGCGGCCGGATATGACGGCATCGCCCCCGGCGCCACGCTCGTGGCCACGA
>CALZQD010000279.1 GCA_945828175.1 uncultured Bacteroidales bacterium
TACACACTGCATATCGTCGGCAGCGTCAGATGTGTATAAGAGACAGCCATGACCCACTCGAAGAGCGGCGCGCAGGCCTCGACGTTTAGCGGCGCGGGGCGCAGTGTGGCCGTCAGAGTTATGCGGGGCGAGATGCGGGTGGCCATATATGATACGGCGCCGCTGACGACGGTGTTGAGGTCGACCGGCACGATGCTTGGCGCCGAGCCTATCTTCGAAAAGCGCGAGGCTATGGTGCTTAGGCGGTTGACGTCTTTGTTCATCTCGGCGACGGTATCGGCGTCGACGCCCATGTCGGGCAGCAGTTCCATCCACGCCATCAGTGAGGAGATGGGTGTGCCGAGTTGATGCGCTGTCTCTTTCGATAGACCGACCCACACTTTATTCTGCTCGGCTTTCTTTGTCGAGAGCACGGCGAAATAGACCAGCGCGATGAAGGCTATCATGATGAGCAGCTGCACATATGGGTAGTAGCTCAGTCGCTTGAGCAGGGTCGAGTCTTCGTAGTAGAGGTGTTGCGACAGGCCCGGGGCGATGACGATGTGGATGACGTTGGGCGTCGATGCCAAGGCGTTGAGGCGCTCCATGAGGAAGGCCTCGTTGACGGACGAGAGTACGGGCGAGTTCTCGCTGTCGCTCTTGTCGGGCAGGTCGAAGTTGCGGTGCTGAAGTATATGGCCGTTGTCGTCGGTGAGCAGGACGGGGATGGTGGTATTGCGCTCGATGATGCTCAGCAGAAAGTCGATGTCGACCGTCAGGGGCGAGTCGGCGGCGTCTGAGCCGGTGCCGATGCTGACGATTTCCTTGGTGGCGTCGGCCCATATCTCCATACGCTCGCGCTCTTGCTCCGATAGGTCGCGCACGAGTCCGTTCGAGACGTAGAGAAATACGGCGACCATCACCGCAGCTGTGACTAACAGTGCGACTTTGCCATAACGTCTTATGTCGTAGATGTTTTTCATGACAGGCCCATGAGGTCGCGGTAAATATCGAGTGCGGCGGTGATTTCGTCATTGTCGACGATGCAGCCCGTCTCGACCCGCCCGATGTCGTGGAGGAGGGTGAACGAGATGCTGTCGGGCGAGGGATTTTTCTTGTCGTGCGACATCAGTTCGAGCAGACGCGGATAGTCGTCGCAGCTGATGTGGCCGGCGCCATAGTTTTCTTTGACGTAGGCAGCGAGCTGATAGAGTGTGTCAGAGGGGAATCCGAGTCGCAGGCGCGAGAGAACGAGGGCGACGACGAGGCCGCGGGCGACGGCATAGCCGTGGGGTATCGGCGATTGACGCTCGATGGCGAGCGACTCGAAGGCGTGGCCGGCAGTGTGGCCGAGGTTGAGGGCGCGGCGCAGACCTTGCTCGGTCGGGTCGTTGTCGACGATGTTTTTCTTGATGGCGACGTTGTCGCGCAGGAGGTTGAAGAGGCGTTCGCTGTCGAATATGGGCGAGACGACGCTGAAGCCGAGGAGCCGGGCGAAGGCGTCGCGGTTTTCGAGCAGGCCGTGCTTGAGCATCTCGGCGTAGCCCGACAGAAGCTGCTGCTGGGGCAGGGTGTTGAAGAATATCGTCGATATGATGACGGCTTCGGCTTCTGAGAAGCAGCCGACTTCGTTCTTGAGGCCGTTGAAGTTGATGCCTGTCTTGCCGCCTACGGCAGCGTCGACAGCGCCGAGAAGGGTCGTCGGCACGTTGATGAACCTGACGCCGCGCTTGAACGTGGCTGCGGCAAAGCCGCCTATGTCGGTGACGACACCGCCGCCGACGTTGACAATCACCGAGTTGCGTGTGGCGCTGTTGTCGCCGAGAGCTTTCCATAATTTGGCGAGGCTGTCGATGTTCTTGTTCTCGTCGCCCTGCTCGACGGTGGCGGTCACGGCGCCGGCTAAAAGGGGCGACTGGGCGTGAAGCACGGGCAGGGCGCTCTCGAAGGCGCCTTTGTCGGTGATGACGAAGACTTTGGGCGAACCCATCTCGGCGACGAGCTTTTCGACTGTTTCGCCTACGCTGTTTGTATAGATGATTTTCTGGCTCATGGTGTTGGCGGTTTTAGCGTTTTGAGACTTAGTTGTATTTTGTTTTATGTTTCAGACCGATGTCGAGGCCATCGTCAGCAGCAGCTCGGGCAGGCGCTCGGCGAAGTCGGTCATCGAGGGGAAGACGGCTGTGGCTCCGGCCTCCTCGAGGGCCGAGCCGGGAATGGGGCCTGTGACGACTCCGGCGGTGAAGACACCGGCGGCCGAGGCCGATTTGACGCCGAGGGGCGCGTTGTCAATGGCGATGGCACCCGAAGGGCTTACGCGGGCGAGCTGCATGCCGCGGATATATGGCTCGGGGTGAGGCTTACCGTGGGTGACGTTGTGCGCGGTGACCATCAGTTCGGGGCTGAAGGCGCCGTCGAAGTCGCGGGTGAGGCGGTCGATGAGCGATGCCTGTCCCGAACCGGTGACTACGACCGGCGTGATGCCCGAGCGGACGAAGATGTCGACCATCTCGCGGGCACCCGGCATAGGTCCGACAAGAGGCATTTCGTTGAAATATACAGTCTTGCGGTGGTATAGCTCTGCCATTTCGGTCTCTGTGGCGGGGCGGCCGAAGCTGCGCCGCGTCAGCAGGTCGATGATGTAGGCGCCGGTACAGCCTTCATAGAGGAAAAATTCCTCGCGCGTGGCGTTGAAGCCGGCTTCGGCCGAGACGCGCATCCAGGCGTCGGCGTGGTTGCCCATCGAGTCATAGAGGGTGCCGTCCATGTCGATGAGGGCGGCGCGGGGCATGATGCCGCTGAAATGGCGGCGTCGCAGGAATGTTGTCAGTATATCTTTGAGTTCCATCAGTAAGCGGTGTTGTCTTTTGTCAGTTCGGGCGGTATAAGGCCTTCGCGCATCAGGGAGAGCGAGTCGGCGCGGGTGAGAGTGTCGGTCGAGAGGTCGATTGACGCGGCCGAGGGACGTTCGCCGACCTGAAGACCGGCGAAACGCGAGCGGCTGACGCCGCGGCGGAAGATGTCCTCAATCTGTCCGATGAGGTTGACGCGCGCCGAGTCGACGACGACCTG
>CALZQD010000280.1 GCA_945828175.1 uncultured Bacteroidales bacterium
AATGTCAATGTTCTCTGTGATTCAAGTGAACCGAATTTATTTAATTTTTAACCCCTCCATTTTTAGTGGACAGTAGTGTCACATTATTAATTACAAAACCGGGCTATGGAAGAGAAAACCCTGACACTCACCGAACTCGAGACGCGACCAGTTGGACGCCTGCTGTGGGAATACAGCCTCCCGGCGGTCGTCGGCATGCTCGTCATGGCCCTCTACAACGTCGTCGACCGCATCTTCATCGGCCACGGCGTCGGGCCTGTCGCCATCTCGGGTCTGGCAATCACCTTCCCGGTGATGAATCTGACGACGGCGCTCGGCGTGCTCATCGGCGTAGGCGCGGCCTCGCGCATATCGATACTGCTCGGCGCCAAGGACCTCGGCGGCGCGCGCATGGTCTTGGGCAACGCCCTGACGCTCATCGTCGCCAACGCAACGGTCTATATCGCCGTCTTCGCCATCTATATCGACCCGATACTCAGGGCTTTCGGCGCCAGCGATGCCACCCTGCCCTATGCCCGCGACTTCATCATCTACCAGCTGCCGGGACTGCTGCTGACCAACATCGCCTTCAGTTTCAACAACGCCATGCGCGCCTCGGGCTATCCGCGCCGCGCCATGTTTACGATGATCATCGGCGCCGCCGTCAACGTCGCGCTCGACCCCATCTTCATCTTCGTCTTCGACATGGGCATCAAGGGTGCGGCCATCGCCACCGACATCGCCATGGCCTGCTCGGCCGTCTTCGTCATGGCCCACTTCGTCCGCCGCGACGTCACGCTGTCGTTCTGCCGCGGCTCCTACGCGCTGCGCCGGGGTGTCGTCGTCAGCATCATATCTATCGGTGCCGCGCCGGCTCTGATCAATGCAGCCGCATGCTTCATCAACGTCATCATCAACACGACACTCTACCGCTACGGCGGCGACATCGCCATCGGCGCCGCTGGCATTTTCACAACCTATACTTCACTGATAGTCACCGTCATCCTCGGCATCTGCCAGGGCATGCAGCCCGTCATCGGCTACAACTACGGCGCGCGGCATATCCACCGCCTCAAACGCGCCTTCAACCTTTCGGCCGGGGTGTCGACGCTGATATGCACCGTCGGCATGGCCTTCGCCATGATTGCGCCCGACACCATCGCGGCGCTGTTTACCGACGACGCCGGCCTCATCGACGTCACGGCCAAGGCGCTGCGCACGGCGATGCTCGCCTTCATGCTCGTCGGCTACCAGGTGATCGCGACGGCCTTCTTCCAGAGCATAGGCAATGCGTGGAAGTCAATCATCCTCAGCCTGTCGCGTCAGGTCGTCTTCCTGATACCGCTGCTGCTGACGATGCCTGAGCTGTTGGGGCTCAAGGGCGTATGGCTGTCGTTCCCGATAAGCGACGTCTGCGCCTTCACCGTCTCAGCCGGCATGATAATCTACGAGCTGCGACGGCTCAACTCAGACAATAGGTTGAACAAAAGGGCATAAGAAATGTGACTCGGCCTACGCGGCCATCAGTAAAATCATAGCCTTGGCAGGCGATGTGCGACCCCGCCGGGGTCGATGGATGGGGCTTTTGCCATCCCACGTGCGCAGGCGTCCGCGTTAACAAAATTACAAGCCTCCGGCTTGCCCCGATTGTGAATTGTGAATTGTGAATTGTGCATTGATTCATCGGCGGCTGCGGTCGTTGACAGGCCGGCCCATGTTGCCGGGACGCTGCACACCGTTGGGCTCAGTCGTCACCGGCGGACGGTTGATATAGCCCGGATTGCCCGACGTCGGCTGACGATAGTCGGGCGCCGACCCCTGCGGCGGACGCGGGCGCGGCGGCGGTCCGGGAGGGCCGAAAAAGCCGTTGTTATAGTAGGGATAAGAGTTCCAGTACCAGTTATAATCACTGTAGTCGGGGTAGAAATCGTCGTAGCCGAAGTCGGTCGACAGCATCATGTCGGCACACGAACTCATGGCTATGACCGAAGCCAATGCCACGCCACATTTCAATATCACCCGTTTCATAGCCATACCATATCTTTATATTTATATATTCAACAATTTCAGAGGCGTTAAGTTTCATCTGCAGTCGACACGTTTTCGTCGATAAAATCGGGCTGTTTGTCGATAAAGACGCCCCGCCGGGCGATAGCGGCCTTGCGGCAATTAAACCATTTTTGTAATTTCGCATCATAATTAGGCGTAGAACCTAATCAACCGACTTCAAATGTACGTCACAAAACAAAACCTATTCACCACAAGACCATCTGCAATCATCACGCTGCTGTTGCTCGTATGCTGCTGCCACATGGCATCGGCCTACTCGATCAGCGGCTCTGTCACTGACAGCGACGGCGAGGCGATGATAAGCGCGTCGCTCAGGCTGCTGTCGGCAAAAGACAGCACCGTCGTCAAGACGACCATCAGCTCGTCGACAGGCCGCTACCGTCTCGACGGCATCGCCAAAGGGCGCTATATCCTCGAGGCTTCGTATGTCGGCTACAACGCCGAGCACCGCAACGTCACAGTCACCGACAAAAACGTGACCCTCAAACCTGTGATTCTCACTGAAAGCTCGGTGATGCTGGCCGAAGCCACCGTCGTCGGCATCAAGACCCCGATAAAGGTCATGGAAGATACCGTCGAATTCAACGCCGACACCTACAAGACCCAGCCCAACGCCGTTGTCGAAGACCTACTCAAGCGCCTGCCCGGCGTCGAGGTCGACTCAGAGGGCAAAATCACCGCCAACGGCAAGGAGGTTACCAAGATACTCGTCGACGGCAAGGAATTTTTCAGCGACGACCCAAAAGTGGCGTCGAAGAACCTGCCCGTCAATATGATCGACAAGCTCCAGGTAGTCGACCGCAAGAGCGACGTGGCCCGCATGACCGGCGTCGACGACGGCGAGGACGAGACCGTCATCAACCTCACGGTCAAGAAGGGCATGAAAAACGGCTGGTTCGGCACGGTCGAGGGCGGCTACGGCACCGACGAGCGCTACAAAGGCTCGTTT
>CALZQD010000281.1 GCA_945828175.1 uncultured Bacteroidales bacterium
CTCGCCTCAAACTATGCAACCTCTGATTTAATATTTATTATGAAACAGGCTCTTATTTTGAGCGGTCTGATGTTCTTCTATAATACGATGGGTGTCAGGCCGTTTGAAATCGACGGCCATCTCTACGACGGCTCTGTGCGCAATCTCGGGCTCAGGCTGCCGCTCAACGTTGGCTATGACTTCGATGTGCTCGACAATCTGACGATAGGACTCATCACCGGTCCGTGGCTCAATTTCAACATCACGGCCCGCGAACATACTCTGCCCGATTTCGAAGGGCCCGAGCCTACGTCGTCGGCAAATCTGTTTGACCGCGGCTGGAAACGCTTCGACCTCCAGTGGGGCTTCGGCCTGAAAGTACGTTTTGCCGGCCATTATTATGTCGGCCTCAGCGGCGGCGTCGGCCTCACGCCGCTCGCCCGCTATGGCAGCGACAACAAGCCTTTCAAGATGTATCGCAACAGCTTCGGCCTGGCCTTAGGCTATAATTTCTGAATAAAACATACGGCAGCACAGATTATTTAGTAACTTTGCGAGTTCTAAGGTAATCTGCGTCCTATGAAAAAAAACAGAGCGGCTTCCGGCGGCATCGACATGCTGTCGGGTAGCCTTTATAAAAACATATTTCTCTTTGCCCTGCCGCTGATAGCCAGCGGCATGCTCCAGCAATCATTCAATTCGGTCGATATGGCTGTCGTCGGCCGTTTTGCCGACAGCATGGCGCTTGCCGCCGTGGGCAGCAACGGCCCCGTAATAGGGCTCATCGTCAATCTCTTTGTCGGCATCTCGCTTGGCGCCAATGTCGTCATCGCCAATTATGTAGGTCGCGGCAACGAGTCGGGTATCAAGAAAGCCGTGTCGACTGCCGGAGCGCTCGCTCTTATAAGCGGACTGCTGATGATGGTCGTCGGCCTCACCGTGGCCGAGCCTATACTGGCGCTGCTCGGCACTCCCGACGATGTCATCGACGAGGCCGCCAACTATCTCAAGATCGTTTCGCTCGGCTTCCCCTTCATGATGATCTATAACTTCAGCTCGGCCATCATGCGAAGCCGCGGCGACACACGCAATCCCTTCTATGCCCTCGTTGCCGGCGGCGTTGTCAATGTCATTCTCAACCTTGTGCTCGTCATAGTCTTCAAGATGGGTGTCGCCGGTGTCGCGCTCGGCACTGTTGCGGCCAACATCGTCAGCTCGGCCATGCTCGCATGGATTCTCAACCGCGCCGATGAGCCGTTCAGGCTCAACTATCTGAAAGTCAGGGCGACGCGCAGCGAAGTTGCCAAAATACTCCAGATCGGTCTTCCCGCAGGCATCCAAGGCGTTGTCTTCTCTATATCAAATGTTTTCATTCAGTCGGCCATCAACAGCTTCGGCTCACAGGCCGTCGCCGGCTCGGCTGCCGCGATTAATTACGAATTCTACAGCTACTTCATTATCAGTGCATTTGTGCAGGCGGTCGTAGCCTTCACAGGCCAGAATTTCGGCGCAGGCAATTATGAGCGCTGTCGGCGTGTATTTCGTGTCGGCATGGTTTATGCCGTCGCCATGTCGCTGACGCTCAATGCAATTGTCGCATTAAACAAAGACTTCTTCATCTCGATATTCACCTCGACCCCCGAGGTAGTCCATTATGCAACCATCCGCATCACGGTCGTGTTGATATTCCAGTCCGTCGCCTGCAGTTACGAGATTGCCGGCGCGTCGCTTCGAGGCATCGGCTACTCGATGACGCCGGCCGTACTGACGATTTTCGGCACCTGTGTGCTACGACTGCTCTGGGTCTGGGCCAGCGCCAACCACTTCGCCGACTTCGGCCTTCTGATGATAATCTATCCCGTCACCTGGACCGTCACCGGCCTCGCCGTCCTCATCGCTTTCTTCCGCATCTCCCGCCGCGTGCTGCCGGTCAAGGTGAAGAAGTAAAACAAAGACCTCGGGCGGAGTTGCCTGAGGTCGTTGGTCGCCTATTTAAAGGTTGTATGTCTAACTGTAAAGTCAACCGTTTATAAGTAATTATTTCCCTTTTCTGAGGTTTCTGGCGCGGGTGCGGTGGCGGCGGGCCATTTTGGTGTCGCCGACGGTGTCGTAGACTTCGGCGATGGCAAGGTGGACTTCGGCGATGTTGTCGCAACGGTCGGCGGCGGTGAGAAGGCGCTCGAGTGCTTCGGGCAGGCGTCCGGCGCCGAGGTAGTAGACGCCGAGTTCGTAGAGTGCGCGCCAGTCGGCGGGGTCGATGTCTGCGGCGTGGTTGAGGCAGTCGATGGCTGTGTCGCTGTCGCCGTCGGCGAAAAGTGCGCGGGCTTTGCCGATATATGCTGCCGTACAGCTCGGGTCGAGCGAGAGGGCTTTGTCGTAGTTGGCGATGGCGGCGCTGATGTCCCAACCTTCGCGCGAGCAGTCGTCGCCGAGGGTGACATATTCGGTAGCGAGTTCGGCGAAACGGCGGCGGTCTTCTTCGAGGAGGCTGTTGAGATGGTCGATTTCGGCCTGAAGGCGGTCGACGAGCCTGAGTTTGCGGGCGATAAGGCGTGGAGCAGCGGGAGATGAAAGGTCGTTGCGCAGACTGACAGCGTCACAGAGACATGAGGCTGCGGCTCGCCAGTCGCATCGGTCGAATGCCGCTGCGGCGTCGCGATAGGCGGCTTTGGCGAGCGAGGCCGAGATGGCGGCGTCTATGCGGTTGACGTCGTTGAAGCCGCGGCTGAAACGCTCGATGGCCGGGTTGACGAAGATGTCGCGCTCGTTGATGGTGCTGAGCAGTTTAATGCCTTCGAGGCTGGTGCATCGGCTCAGGGCGACGTAGCTCTGTCCGCCGCTGAAGGCGCCGCGACCGACGTCGATGACGACGTTGTCGAAGGTCAGACCCTGGCTTTTGTGGATTGTCAGCGCCCAGGCGAGTTTGACGGGATACTGGGTGAAACTGCCGATTTCTTCTTCGCTGACCTTGCCGCTCACTTCGTCGTAGCGGTAGATGATGTTACCCCAT
>CALZQD010000282.1 GCA_945828175.1 uncultured Bacteroidales bacterium
ATTGAATAATAAACTATTACAGCGATTTTAGCACCCATTTTGACCTATACGCCTAAAATCATTGCCTTGCAGGCGATTTTCGCTACGCGAAGCTATGGACTAAGGGCTTCAGCCCTTGGATGGCAACGAGTTGGCTGCGAGGGTTGAAACCCTCGCTCCATGCCGACCGTAGCCGCAAGTAACTGGGGTTCTGCGCTTTCCGCGATAGTCGGGAGACTATCGCTTCCCGGGGTTCTGATTAATAAAGGAAGCCTAATAGCCACATGGGGATTTTGTTGCCGGTGCCTGACTCGGTGTCGTCGACTATGACGTAGCTGTCGGGCAGGTCGGCTATCTGCCTATATTGCTTGCCTTTGCCTCCTATCTCGAAGAGATATTTCTCGTCGACGAGCAGGTCGCCGGCCTCGGGGTCGTAGAGGGTATGGCCGGGTGCGAGCATTGATGCGACAAATGTCTCGCGCACGGTGCCGATTTCGTTGAGATTGCTCAACGCAGCCATGATGTCGACATTGTCGAACAGTACTTTCTCGGGTTTTGCGACTGATTTGGGCGAACGCCATCCACTGTGGAGCGAACGGAGCACGGCGCCTTTGTCGAGCAGCTCGAACATGCGCACGACGGTGTTGCGTGACACCTGTATCTTCTGACTCAAAGACTGCACGTTGAGGCTGAAAGGCACTTCGGTTGACATTATGTAAAGCAGCTTTTTAAGCTTGTAGAGAGTCTCGTATTCAATTTTCTCAGCCGCGGGCAAGTCACGCATAATGGTCGTTTCGACGCTGCGCCCTACTCTGCCGTAATAGTCACCTTCGGTTCTGTCGGTCTTGAAATAAGGATAATAGCCTTTGCCGAGATATTGAGAGAAAAGCGGGAGTACTTTCTTGTCGCCGAGTTTGCCGATTATGTCCCAGGCTATTCTGCTATGGTTTTTCAGTAAATCTTCTAATTCAACCGATGCCATGTCGGCTATATCCTTGAATTTCAGCCATTCACGAAACGAAAGCCCGTAAAGGCGATAGGGAATGCACCGGCGGCTGAGGTCGGCGAGCGCCGCGTCGAGGTGGATGATGGAGCTGCCGGTAAAGACGACGTGGTAATCGGGATAGCTGTCGTAGATGTTTTTAAGCTCGCGCTGCCAGTTGCCTTCGTAGAGGTGTATCTCGTCGAGAAACAGATGGGTACCGCCATGCGATTCGTGCCAGTCGACGAGGTCTATCAGCCTGTTGTCGGTGAACCACATGTTGTCGCAAGAGGCATAGAGCGCCTGCTCGGACACGCCGAACTGCTCCTTAATCCTCTGCAGGAGCATTGTGGTCTTGCCCACACCGCGCGCACCTTTTATCATCACTTGTCTCGCGTCCCAGCTGATACTGTCGTAGAGATAGCGATGAATCGATGTGTCAACTTGGCTTACAAGCCTTTGCGAAGTGCGAATGAGATTCTCCATATCCTGAATTTTTTGCAAATATAGCGAAAGTGCTTTTTATAAACAACACTTTTGCATGAAAAATGCTCTGTGTAGAGAGCATTTTTAGAGAAAAGTGCTTTTTCGGGAGTGCAGTTTAGGGCGTAAAGTGCTTTATGGAGAGAGCAGTCGGGGGCTCATGACGGGCAGAGGCAGGCCGCGGGGGTGCGGTCTGCCTCTGAGTATTGACTGTGGTTTCAGGTACTTAAAGGTCGAGTTCGGTATATTTGAGGCCCCAGGCTTCGGCGACGCCGCGGCAGGTGACTTTGCCGGCGACGATGTTGACACCGTCGGCGAGACCAGGATCACGCTCGCAGGCTTTCTTCCAGCCCATGTCGGCCAGGCGCAGGGCGTAAGGCAGAGTGGCGTTGGTGAGAGCCAAGGTCGAGGTGTAAGGCACGGCGCCGGGGATGTTGGCGACGGCATAGTGGACGACGCCGTCGACGGTGTAGACGGGGTCGGAGTGGGTCGTCGCGTGAGATGTCTCGAAGCAGCCGCCCTGGTCGATTGCGACGTCGACCATGACCGAGCCGGGACGGAGCAGCTTGACCATGTCGGCCGTGATAAGATGAGGCGTCTTGGCGCCGGGGATGAGGACAGAGCCGATGACGAGGTCGGTCGTCGGGAGCTCTTCTTCGATGTTGTGGCGCGATGAGTAGAGGGTCTTGACGTTCTTGGGCATTACTTCGGCGACGTGGCGCAGGATGTCGAGCGAGATGTCGGCGATGGTGACGTCGGCGCCGAGTCCTGCGGCCATGAGGGCTGCGTTGCGGCCGACGACGCCGGCACCGAGGATGAGCACTTTGACGGGCTTGACGCCGGGGACACCGCCCATGAGCAGACCGCGTCCGCCCTGGGGTTTCTCGAGGAAGCGGGCGCCCTCCTGAACCGACATGCGTCCGGCGACCTCGCTCATGGGCACGAGCAGGGGCAGACGGCGGTTGCGGTCGGTGACGGTCTCGTAGGCGATGCAGGTGGCGCCCGAGGCTATCATGGCCTCGGTGAGCTCGAGATCGCTGGCAAAATGGAAGTAGGTGAAGACGAGCTGGCCTTTGCGGACGAGCTTGTATTCGGGTTCAATCGGTTCCTTGACTTTAATGATCATCTCGGCCTTGGCATAAACGTCCTCGATGGTCGGAAGAATCGCCGCGCCGGCGTCTTCATATTGCTTGTCGCTGAAGCCGCTGCCTTCGCCGGCGGTGTGCTGCACAAAGACCGTATGGCCGTGGGCCGTCATCTCCTTGACGCCGGCGGGGGTCATCGCCACACGATTCTCGTTGTTTTTAATCTCTTTGGGAACTCCGATTAACATAATTGGCTGTGTTTTAAGGTGTTGATTTAATGTAAATAATAGCTCTGAACTGTCGTTCGCGGTAGCGCGTAAATGTAAAATAATTTTTTGGTTTTGCAATATTAAATTTTTATGTTTTTAAACAGCAAAAAGCCATAAATTCAGTAAATTTATATTACTGTCCGCTAAACCATAAAATAGTGAGTCCAACTTCTTGAACGGCAGAA
>CALZQD010000283.1 GCA_945828175.1 uncultured Bacteroidales bacterium
ACTGCCGCCGCGACCACGGCTACTACCGCGGCGACGGCCTGGTGGCCACGCTCTTTTACCATGAGTCGAAGTATCAGATCAAGCTGCTGCTGATTGGTTCGATTGTGATTTCGATAGTGGCGTGGACCTACTACCTCGTGCGCTATGTCAACATCAACTTCAACTCGGCCGACATATTCATCTTCAAAGGCCTCCCGGTCATCTTCTTTATCTTCGGCGCCGTCTACATGTCGGCCCGCTACCGATCGATAGCCGCATCGCTCAGCCACCTCGGTGTCGACGAAAACAGCTCGTCGTCGCTGACACGCCTGCGTTTCCTCGTCCTCAGCGGCGACCGCGTCTACCTGCGCTCCGACAGCAACGGCCTCTTCGACACTCCCGCGACCGAGACCATAAACCGCACCGACAAGCTCTCTGACGACGAAGCCCGCAAATACTTCTCTGAGCTCTCGGGCCTCACCGACTTCGAGCTCAAGTATATCTACTCTAACGACGGCTTTGCCGGCGGCTCTAACATCATCCACTATGCCGCCTTCATCCCCGACAACAGCATCGGCCGCCTCGAGCCGGCCGACCCGATGACGCTCGACGCCCTCGACCGTCTCATCAAGGCATCGATGATTTCGCCCCTCCTCGCCAACGAAATCTACCGCATCTATACGGTGACGATGGCCTGGAAGACCTACGACCGCGAGGGACGCCGGCTCTATCCGATTCGCCACTACCGCCCGACATTCCGTCTGGGCGACCTGCGCGAATGGGCCGTCGACTACAACGACCTCCACTGGCTCAATATCGCCACGAACAATCAGGACTGCGCCTTCTACCGCATGCGCCGCCTCTGGCGCCGCCTGTTCTCATCTCTGCGACGCACATCATGAGCGAATACGCCGGCCCACGCATAACTGCCATCGTCGGCCCGACAGCCTCGGGCAAGACCGGACGCGCCGTCGCCCTCGCCCGCCTCGTCGGCGGCGAGATTGTCAGCGCCGACTCGCGCCAGGTCTACCGCCGCATGGACATCGGCACAGGCAAAGACATCTCTGAGTACGGCGACATCCCCTGCCATGTCATCGACGTGGCCGAGCCCGGCTCGGGCTATAACCTCTGTCATTTTCTCCACGACAGCCGCGCCGCCATCGACGGCATCGTCGC
This sequence comes from uncultured Bacteroidales bacterium, assembly GCA_945828175.1. Lineage (GTDB taxonomy): Bacteria > Bacteroidota > Bacteroidia > Bacteroidales > Muribaculaceae > CAG-873. Next base: position 1,156 of record CALZQD010000283.1, read on the forward strand.
CCGCGGCCGCGTACCCGTCATCTGCGGCGGCTCGGGCCTCTACGTCGAGTCGCTCCTCGGCGGCATCGTCATGTCGACGGTGCCCCGCAACGACAGTCTCCGCGCCGAGCTGGCCGACACTCCGCTCGACGAGCTCGCCGCCAGGCTCGCGACGATGAAGCGCCTCCACAACCACACAGACATAACCGACCGCGAGCGCGCTCTCCGCGCCATCGAGATTGCCATCTGGCAGCAGGCGAATCCCGTGCCCGACCCCGTCGCTCTACCGGCAACCATCGTCGGCGTCGACATCAGCCGCGACAGCCGTCGCCGCAACATCGGCGTCCGCCTGCGCCGCCGTCTCGACGAAGGCATGGTCGACGAAGTCAAGGCGCTGCTCGACAGCGGCATCCCGGCCGAGACTCTCATCGGCTACGGCCTCGAATACCGCTTCATCACCAACTATCTCCTCGGCGTCCATACCTACGACGAGATGGTCTCGCTGCTCGAAATCGCCATCTGCCAGTTTGCCAAGCGCCAGATGACATGGTTCCGCGGCATGGAGCGCCGCGGCTTCACCATCAACTGGCTGTCGTCAGAGCTCCCCGTCGACGAATTCGCCGCCCTCGCCCGTCAACTCACCGAACAAGGTTTATGAAACCCTCGCCACGATATTTCGCCCTGCTCGCCGTCTCGCTTGCGTTCCTGACAGCCGCGGCCACTATGCCTGAAATCGAGTATCTCGACACGGTCGCCACGCCTGTCGGCACGGCCGACATCCACCTCCGCGTCGACACCCGCAACCGCGCCTCTTCGTGGGGCCTGGCATACAACGTCGTCGACAGCATCTATGATTTCGTCATCGTCGACAACGGCGAGAACCGCTTCGACACCGACATCACCGCTCCCGTCTCTGTCATCTTCGGCCGTCACGACGGCAGCGGCACAAACGTCGTCCGCCGCGAGCGCGTCGGCGGCCCAATCGACGGCTCCGACAGCCGATGGTCAATGATATTGCGCTGTGGCGACGACAGTTCGGTTGTTGTCGTCGGTCAGAAATTTCCCACTGTAAGTTCCCCTATTGACCTCGACCGCACCTGCGGCGTCTTCGGCATGCTCGCCGACGGCAAGGTGAAAATCCTGCGCCACACCATCGAATCGACCGTAGCTTCTGAAGTTCACCGCTGCCGCTTTGAGAGCCTCGACAGCCTCCGCGCTTACATCGCACGCTCGACCGACCCCTATGAACGATTCTGGAGCTACCTCGACCGCGACACCGACCAGCGCATCTTCACCGTCGGCGGCAACTACACCCTCGCGACCGTCAGAGACGTCCACGGCGGCTACGACATCGTCTACATCTCCGGCGCCCGCGTCAAGAGCAAAAACTGGCAACCGCTGATGATAAAAGGCTGCCTGATATCGACCCCTTTCATCGGCCACTTCGACCTCATCTGGTTAGACGCCACCGGCCACCCCGCTCCCGGCGAAACCAACGCCACCATCGAAACCGACTCCTCCATCCTCCGCCTCACCTTCCCCTCCCACAACTCCCAGGTCCGCTTCGCCGCCTCACCCCGCAGATCACTGCATCAATAGCCATCTGTCAAACCGAGGCGCGAACATATCGATGTCGCGCTGGGGCACTCCGAGCCTGCAGGCCTCTGTCCGCCATGATTTCATCGTTTTTTTTACGTCGTCGATGATATTTCGGGCTTTAATTGCCGGCAGCATATATTCTGTGGCTGACGACAACAGAATATCAATATTAGATTCACTTGTAGAACGGTTTATCAGCAGACTTTGATTATCTGCAAGCGTCGGGTTGATATCGTATGCCGGAGATAGC
>CALZQD010000284.1 GCA_945828175.1 uncultured Bacteroidales bacterium
ACCGTGCAAAGCGCACGCTGAAGTCGCTCTCCTGACGGGTCTGGAGGTTCAGAGCGGGATTGTGCAGATTGTAGATGAAGTTTTCGCGCAGCATACGGCTGCAGTAGTCGAGGAAACGGATCTGTGTCTCGCGCTTCTCGGCGCCGAGGTCAGCACTCCACTTCTTCAGCGAGGCGATGTCGCGCACGTAAGCCAGGCGCATGAGTGTCACAAAGCGGTCGAAGAATCCGCCTTTGGCCTCGTCCTCCTGGCTGCTCATCCGCAGAGCCCTGTTTAGGCTTCCCTCGCTGAGGCGGGCGACGTCGCGGGCCAGGGCGGGGTCGGAGCAGTGGCCGCGGTCAACGAGCCAGCGGGCCACCTCGTCGTCGCTGTAGCGCGGCACGTCGATGCGCTGCACGCGCGAGTAGATGGTGGGCAGGATGCCGCGGGGATTGTCGCCGGCCATGATGAACACCGTGTCGGCAAAAGGCTCCTCCACCAGTTTCAGTATCTTGTTGGCGCAGCTCTCGTGCAGACGCTCGGGCATCCACATCAGCGCCGTCTTGTAGCGCGAGGCATGGGCGGTGAAGCTGAGGCGGCGAATCAGCTCGGTACCTTCCTCAGCGTATATTACCGGCATGGTGTTGGGATTTCCGAGCATCTCGAGCCATACGTCAAAGTCCATCCACGGACTTTCTTCGAGAAAGCGGGTGAACTCGCGTATGTAGTCGTTGCAGAGGGGGGCGTTGGTGCCTGTCTTGATGACGGGAAACGAAAAGATAGTGTCGATGTGGTTGAACGACTTCATCTGCAGGCACGAGGGGCACCTGCCGCACGAATCGCCGTCGTGGCGGTCGGTGCAGTGGATATATTGCGCAAAGGCCCGTGCGAGGGCGAACTTTGCCGAGCCTTCGGGTCCCTGCAGCAGCAGGGCGTGCGGCAGACGGTTGTCGTCGACAAGGGCACGCAGCCTGTCCTTGACATCTTCGTGCCCGGGGATATCACAGAATTTCATCTCGGTAAAGGTACTCAAATTTTACCAATCCCCCAATATCGCGACCGCTAAATTTGCACCGACCCGACGTCAGCCCGGAAACATCTCGGCAATATTCCGGTCTCAGCCCCGTTGTCAGCCCAGCATCAGCTGCTCTATCGAGCTTATCTCCTCCTGCAGCTTTTTGTCCACGCCGAGGCGCTTGGTGATGTTGTTGATGCTGTAAATAACGGTGGAGTGGTCGCGGTTGAGGCAACTGGCGATGGCGGTGAGGGGCATGTCGGTGTACTTTTTGGCCAGGTACGCCACAATCTGGCGGGCGTCGCTGATCTCGCGCTTGCGGCTTTTAGAGAACAGGACGGTGTTCTCGATTTCGTAGTATTCGCACACCTTGTCGGCGATGAAGTCGAAGTTGAAGACCTTCTTGCTCACGCGCACCGAATTGTTGACCACCTCGCGTGCAAGATCCAGATTGATCTCTTTGTTGCGGAAGGTGTTCTGCGCGCGCATCGACAGCATCACACCGTCGAGCTCGCGTATGCTCTCGGTGATATTTCCGGCCACATATTCTATAACGTCGTCCGACAGTGGCATGCCGTTCTCGCGGGCGCGGAGGCGCAGCACCTCGCGGCGCAGGTTGAGGTCGGGTTTCTGCATCTCCACCACGGCGCCCTGGCGCAGACGGCCGAGCAGACGGTCCTCAAACGATACTATGTCGGCGGGGGCACGGTCGCTGCTGAACACCACCGTATGGTTGTTGAGGTACAGGTGGTTGAAGATGTTGAAGAAGGCATTCTGCGTCTTGGCTTTTCCGGACAGCTCTTGGATGTCGTCGACAATGAGCACGTCGATGCTCTGGTAGAAGCTGAAGAACTGGTTGATGTTTCCGCCCGGCGACTCGGCCGCGGTGTACTGACCCTGGAAGTCGCGGGCGGGAATGTACAGCACGCGCTTGCCGGGATTGCCCTCGGCAAGCTTCAGTCCCATGCCCTGAAGGAGGTGCGTCTTGCCGCAACCCGTCGGGCCGAAGACATAGAACGGGTTGAAAGTCGGCTGTTTGGGCCGCTCGATGATGGCGTTGACGATTTCGCAGGCGACCTTGTTGCAGTCGCTGCGCAGGTAGTTGTCGAGGCTGAATTTGGGGTTGAGGTTGGAGTAGAACGGCTTGCTTTGCTTGGTAGGGGCACCGGTCGAATTGGCCGGAGCCTTCTCCGGTTCCTTCGCCGGAGCCTTGGGCTGAGCTGAAGGGTATATCCAGCGCAGGTCGTTGAGCGAGCCATAGACCTTTAATATTGCCTCCTTGAGCGGGGCGGCATATTGGCGGTCTATCATCATGCCGTAAGTCTCGCTGGGCACCTTGAGAGAGAGCACACCGTCTTCGAGAGAATAGGATATGACATCGGCAAACGCAAACCCGAAGGCCTCGTCACCGATGAGTTTGCGCAACTCGGCGCAGCATTCATTCCAAAGTTCGAAATGCGATTTTACGGACATAGTTCTGCAAATTTGCAAAAAAATGTTGAGATAGCCAAGCCGCCACCTAAACTCAAAAATGGCCTCTCGCCACAGTGCTCTGAAATCCAGCAAGTTAAAGACGAGGCGAAACCCGTATTAAATCACTGCTTCAGCTTTAATATATAGTTGCCTAAACTGCAAACCATTGCAATCAAAATCTAAACAATAAATTTAATATTTAGCGGCCGCCTTACCCCTGCCATAAACCCCTAACTAATAACATCAACAACCGAGTTGCTAAAATAAACATCGCCTGCGCTTATTTAGAAAGATTTTAAATAAGCGTTTTCGGCCCGGGTGCGTATGGCGCCAGGCCTTACAGAAGGGTAAGGTCGAAGTCGGCGATGGTGTCGAGGGTGAGGTCGGCGACGGGTTCGACGGCGCTGCGGGGGTTGGTGGTGGCGATGCCGATGACACGGGCGCCGGCGCGCCGTACGGCCTCGATGCCCTGCAGCGAATCCTCAAAGACAAGGCAGTCGGCGGGCCGAC
>CALZQD010000285.1 GCA_945828175.1 uncultured Bacteroidales bacterium
GATTTATGCCGCTTTGGGAGGATGACGTTTTTGATGCGGTATCCCGAACTCGCGTAAATAACATTGGCATAAAGGTCAAATAAAAGCTGACGGGTTAAGACAGGCTTTTCATATCACCTATCTCAACCCGTCAGCCCGACAACAAATCCCAATCATCCCGACAACCGGGCACAGAAAATTATAACAAAATTCTTAATTGTATTTCGTGGAAAAATGTCGAAAAAAATTCAGCGAAATTTGCTTATCGCTATCGCTCGGCCACGGTCGTGAAGACGATTGAGTCTTCGGTTGATAGCTCGGCGGTGGCGGCGTAGTCGGCCGAGGCGGTGGTCATGAGCGCGTCGCGGCTGTCTATGCTGTCGGTGACAATTTGGCGCAATAGCTTGCCGCGCAGGGTTTTAAGACGGTTTGAGTTGGGCGTGCGGGTGGCGCCGCCGGGCAGCACTTCGACGAAGTCGGCCTTCACGGTGTCGGCAATCGGGGCTATCTGCCGCCAGTCGATAAGCTTGGCCGCGTCGCCGGGCAGAAGGTTGAGTATCAGGTCTTCACCGCTCTCTTTCAGCGTCGCGACCAGTTGGGCTGTTACCTCTTCGCGCCGGTAGGCAGCGAGGCTTTTGCCGCCGGGCGCAATCGGCGTGGTGAAATCGAGGCGGTAGGCCTTGATGATGTCGTCGGGTCGCAGCCAACCGTAGAGCGACGAGATGATGCGTACTCGCCGGCAGGCGTCGGCGCGACAGACTGCGTCGAGCGTAGGGTAGGCGAATGCCTTGAAAACCACGCCTGTGTATGCCTCGATAGCCGGCGAGCCGAGCGCCTTGTTGGGAAATTCATAGGCCATCTCGCGCAGCCGTCGCACCATCGCCGCGCTCAGCTTCGTCGTGGCGGCGAGCTGTGTGGCGTCGCTGTCTCTGACTGTTGCCATTATCGCGTCGGCGCTGGCCTCGCCAGCTGGCCTGTGTGCGGCGCTGGCGTCGGCGGCGACAGGGCGGTCGCAGGCCGTCATGGTTTTTGATTCGGCTATGAGGACGAGCATGGCAGTGGCTGATTGTTATTTTACACGTTCATAGACGTATAGCTCGTGAATCTCGTGGGTATAGCCCTCGTCGGTGAGCGGGCCCTGGCTCATGCCGAGCACAATCGAGGTGCCGCGGTTGTTGAGTACTATAAGGTCGTCGTTGACCGGGTCGATGGCCAGACCCTCGATTTCGCCCGCGCGCTTGAAGTCGCTCATCTCGCGCAGATGCCTGACGCGGCCGGCTATGGCGCCTCCGGCAATCTTGCCGCTGCGCATCTCGGGGCGTCCGTCGGCGCCGATTTTGACGCTGAAGGGCGTGTCCTTGACGACTTCGCTGCCCTCGACGAGGCCCGTGTAGGGCGCGTCGCCGATTTCGGCCGTGTAGAGGTTGTCGGCGATGTTGTAGGCCGCCTCGCCGTCGTCGGCCGAGAAGATGATGTTGCTGTCGGCGATGAAAAGGCCCTGACACCAGTATGGGGTGGGGCGACACTGCATTTTAGTGTGGTAGCGCCCCGTCTCTAAGTCGTAGCAGTAGGCATAGCGGCTGTCGACCCAGTCTGACATCCATACCATATTGCGGTCGCGGTCGACGGCGATGCCCGACACCTCGACCTGGCCCGACTCGGGCGACCACGGCAGGTCGCGCTTCCACTCGAGCGTCGCGGCGTCGTAGATCGACACGGCGATGTTATATCCGCGGCCATACTCGAATTTCTCTATGCCGCAGTAGATTTCGCCGTTCCATACATCGATGTCGCCGAAGTGGTTGGCTACTTCGGGATGTTGGAACGGGGCGTCGTTCTTGGCAATGAGCTTGCCCTCCTTGTCATATTTATATATGGCGCGGGTGTCTGATACATAATAATAGAGGCTGTCGACGGCGATGCCCTGACGGCCTTCGACCGGGATGACGGCCTTGAGGCGGTACTCCGACCCAAGATGCTGTGCGGCGGCGACGGTCGCCGCGCAGGCTATGACGGCTGTTAGCAGAATCTTTTTCATATCGGTTTCAAAGATAAGAAAAATCACGCAATATGTTGTATCTTTGCAGAAAAATAAGCGTCATATAGACATGAATCAGTCATTACACGATACTTGGGACCGCGAACACCTGTGGCATCCCTATACCTCAACCATCGACCCGCTGCCGACATATCTCGTCGACAGCGCCGAGGGCGTCGAGATTGTCCTTGCCGACGGCCGGCGCCTCATCGACGGCATGTCGTCGTGGTGGTGTGTCTGCCACGGCTATAACAATCCGCGCCTAAACGACGCCGTCCGCCGTCAGCTCGACAAGATGAGCCACGTCATGTTCGGCGGACTCACCCATCGCCCCGCCATCGACCTGGGCAAGAAGCTCCTCGATCTCGCTCCCAAGGAGATGCACAACGTCTTCTTCGCCGACTCGGGCTCTGTCGCCATCGAGGTAGCGATGAAGATGGCCGTCCAGGCTGCGGTCTCGCGCAGTGGCAGCCACCGCAAGACCAATTTCGTCACCATCCGCCGCGGCTATCACGGCGACACCTGGAACGCCATGAGCGTCTGCGACCCCGTCACGGGCATGCACGGCGCCTTCGGCTCGGCCCTCCCCGTGCGCTATTTCGTCCCCTCTCCATCGTCGCGCTTCGGCGGCGAATGGAATCCGGCCGACATCGGGCCCCTCGAGCAGACCGTCCGCGAGCATCACGACGAGCTCGCCGCCCTCATCCTCGAGCCTATCGTCCAGGGCGCAGGCGGCATGTGGTTCTATCATCCTGAATACCTCCGAGAGGCGCGCCGTCTCTGCGACCGCTACGGCCTCTATCTCATATTCGACGAAATCGCCACGGGCTTCTGGCGCACCGGGCGCTGCTTCGCCCTCGAGCATGCCGGCGTCGTGCCCGACATCATGACCGTCGGCAAAGGCCTGACAGGCGGCTACATGACCCTCAGC
>CALZQD010000286.1 GCA_945828175.1 uncultured Bacteroidales bacterium
ATATTTGCCTTTGATGTCGATGCCGCGGGTGGCGAGCATGTTGAGCAGGAAGTAGCAGTTGCCGTAGCCTGTTGCCTCGGGGCGAATCAGCGAGCCGCCGAAGTCGATGCCCTTGCCGGTGAATGTGCCGGTAAACTCGCGGGCCATCTTCTTATAATAGCCGAACATGTAGCCGACCTCGCGTCCGCCGACGCCGATGTCGCCTGCGGGTACGTCGGTGTCAGGACCGATCTGGCGCCAGAGCTCGGCGATGAAGGCCTGGCAGAAACGCATGATTTCGGTGTCGCTCTTGCCGCGGGGCGAGAAGTCGCTGCCGCCTTTGGCACCGCCCATGGCGAGGGTCGTCAGCGAGTTCTTGAAAGTCTGCTCGAAAGCGAGGAATTTCAGAATCGAGAGGTTGACCGACGAGTGGAATCTGATGCCGCCCTTGTAGGGGCCGATGGCGTTGTTGTGCTGAACGCGGTAGCCCATGTTGTTGCGCACCTTGCCCGAGTCGTCGATCCACGAGACGCGGAAAGCGAAGATGCGGTCGGGGATACAGAGACGTTCGAGCAGATTGTAACGGTCGAATGTCGTGTTAGAATCATAGACTTCTTCTATTGAGCCTATCACCTCCTCGACGGCCTGGAGATATTCGGGCTCGTGAGGAAAACGCGTTTTCAGTTCTTCTAATACTTGTTTGGCTTTCATAAAATACTAAAATAGACGTTGTCTGACCTATGTGTAGAAACTTTGTGCAAATTTATAGTAAATTTCTAAAATAGCAATCATAATTCTCGAAAAATATTCGTAAAGATATCAAAAAGCGGTCAATCAGATGCTTTTGAGTTTGAATATGTATAATAGGATGTGTAATTGGATAAATTTTCGTACCTTTGCACAAATTTTGAGTTTAATATCCAGATAAGAATGAAGGTACTTAAATTTGGCGGCACGTCGGTTGGCTCGGCCGAGCGCATAGTCCACGTCGCCCGCCTGATTGTAGAGAACGGTAAAAACATAGTTGTCCTGTCGGCAATGGCAGGCACGACCAACACCCTTGTCGAAATCAACGACTATCTCTATAAGCGCAACATCCCTGGCGCCCAGGAGACTCTCAACAATCTCGAGATGAAATACCGCGCTGTCATCGACGAGCTCTTTGACAACGACGAGGCCCGCGCCGAGGCTGCGCGCGTGCTCGACGAGCGCTTCGCCTATATCCGCACCATCGTCGCCAGCGAGTTTGCCATCGCCGAGGAAAAAGAAATCCTCGCCCAGGGCGAGCTGATGTCTACGGCGCTGATGAACATATATCTGCGGCTCCACGGCGTCAAGTCGGTGCTTCTGCCGGCGCTCGAGTATATGCGCACCGACCAGAACGGCGAGCCCGACATGAAATATATCGCTACGCGCCTGCGCCGCCTGCTCGAGGCCAACCGCGACGCCGACGTCTACCTGACGCAGGGCTATATCTGCTGCAACGCCTACGGCGAGGTCGACAACCTCAAACGCGGCGGCAGCGACTACTCGGCCTCGCTCATCGGCGCGGTCATTGACGCCGAGGAGATACAGATCTGGACTGACATCGACGGCATGCACAACAACGACCCGCGCTATGTCGACAACACCCGGCCCGTCGGCTCGCTCAACTTCGAGGAGGCCGCCGAGTTGGCTTACTTCGGCGCCAAAATACTGCATCCCAACTGCGTGCTGCCGGCAAAGCTCAACAACATACCCGTCAGGCTTCTCAACACCCTCGACCCCTCGGCGGCAGGCACAGTCATCTACAACATGCCGCCCGACGGCAAAATCAAAGCCGTGGCAGCCAAAGACAACATCACGGCCATAAAAATCAAATCGGGCCGCATGCTGCTCGCTTATGGCTTCCTCCACAAGGTCTTCGAGACCTTCGAGAAATATCAGACAAGCATAGACATGATAGCGACATCCGAGGTCGGCGTGACCGTGACAATCGACAGCGACCGCCATCTCGCGGCGATAGTCGACGACCTGAAGAATTTCGGCACCGTTACGGTCGACCGCGACATGGTGATAATCTGCGTCGTCGGTGACCTCGAGTGGCACAACACCGGCTTCGAGGCCAAGGCCGTGTCGGCCCTGAAGGACATACCCATCAGGGTGATATCATATGGCGGCAGCAACTACAATGTGTCGATGCTGATACGCAGCTGCGATAAGGTCGAGGCCCTCAAGCGATTGAGCGCCAGTCTTTTTGAATAGAATATAACGCAATAGGTACATAATGATAACAGTCACAAATTTAGGTATTCAATTCGGTAAAAGAGTATTGTTTCAGGATGTAAACCTGAAATTCACGCCCGGCAACTGCTATGGCATCATCGGCGCCAACGGCGCCGGCAAGTCGACGCTGATGCGTATGCTCAGCGGCGAGCTCAGCCCGACACACGGCACTGTGACTCAGGGTCCGGGCGAGCGCATGAGCGTTCTCGAACAGGACCACTTCAAGTTTGACGACTTCACGGTCCTCGACACAGTCATCCAGGGCCATACAGTTCTGTGGGACATCATCAACGAGAAAAACGCCCTCTACGCCAAAGAAGATTTCAGCGACGCCGACGGCATCCGCGCCTCGGAGCTCGAGGAGAAATTCGCCGAGCTCGAGGGCTGGAACGCCGAAAGCGACGCGGCCGCACTGCTGAGCGGCCTCGGCATCAAGGAAGACAAACATTATATGCTGATGCGCGACATGAGCGCCAACGAGAAGGTGCGCGTGCTGCTGGCAAAAGCCCTTTTCGGCAACCCCGACAACCTGCTTCTCGACGAGCCGACCAACGACCTCGACCTCGAAACCGTGTCGTGGCTCGAAGACTATCTGTCGAAGTTCGAGAACACGGTGCTCGTCGTCAGCCACGACCGTCACTTCCTCGACTCGGTCTGCACCCACACCCTCGACATCGACTATAAC
>CALZQD010000287.1 GCA_945828175.1 uncultured Bacteroidales bacterium
ATCAGGACCTCTCGGGTCTGATGGGCATCGAGAGCATCCCTAACGTCATCGTCCTCAACGCCGACGGCAGCCTCAACCGCAACATCGTCGGCACAGGAGACCTCCTCCCCGCCGAGAAATTCGACGCTATCGTCACCTCGCTGCTCTAAACCTAACAAGTAAAATCGGTAGCCGGTCTGTCATTATCGACCTTAATGTCCTTAATGTCCTTAATGACCTTAATGACCTTACCCGCCAACTAATGACTGAGAATCAGATTCTTGAAGCCGCGCGCAAAAGCCTCGGCATCGAAAGCCTCAACCCCCTCCAGCTCGCCGTCAGTGCCTCGACGGCGAGCCGGCTTATCATACTCGCGCCTACCGGCAGCGGCAAGACCCTCGCCTTCGCGCTGGCAATGCTGCGCGACATCGAGCCCGGGCGACCCGGTGTCAAGGCCGTCGTCATTGCCCCCTCGCGCGAGCTGGTCATTCAGATTGCCGACGTCGTGCGCCCGCTGGCACTGCCGATGAAGACCGTCGCGCTCTACGGCGGCCACAGCTTCGCCGACGAGCGTAACTCGCTCAGCGTCAAACCTGACATCATCATCGCCACGCCGGGCCGACTCCTCGACCACCTCAACCGCGACACCATCGGCTTAATCGAGCCCCGCGTCGTCGTCCTCGACGAATACGACAAGGCCCTCGAGCTCGGCTTCCACGACGAGATGCGGCGTGTCGTGCGCCGTCTCGGTCATCCGCAGCGAGTAATCCTTACCTCAGCCACGCAGCTTGCCGAGGCCCCCGACTTCATCGACCTCACAGGCGCCGAGACCGTCGATTTCTCAGACACGTCGCAGCCCGACATCGCCGTGGCACGCGTCGCCTCGCCCGAGCGCGACAAGCTCGACACCCTCATGAAGCTCCTCGCCGCCCTGCCCGACGGCAAGACCATCGTCTTCGTCAACCACCGCGAGAGCGCCGAGCGCGTCTACGACGCTCTGCGCCGCAAAGGCTTTCCCGCAGCGCTCTACCACGGCGGACTCGAGCAGCTCGCCCGCGAGCAGGCCCTCATCATGGCCGACAACGGCACAGCCCCCATCCTCGTCACCACCGACCTCGCCTCGCGCGGTCTCGACCTCGACAGCGTCCGCTCAATCATCCACTACCATCTGCCCGTCTCGGCCGAAGTCTGGACCCACCGCAACGGCCGCACGGCCCGCGCCGGCGCATCGGGCGACGTCTACGTCATCACCGGGCCTGACGAAAAAGTGCCCGATTATGTCGTCTTCGACCGCGAGGCCGACATCACGACGCCATCGGCTGAACCCATACGCGCCTCGAAGACAACACTCTACATCGACGCCGGCAAGAAAGAAAAAATCTCGCGGGGCGACGTCGCCGGCTACCTCATCGCCGCCGGCAATCTCGCGCCCGAAGCCGTCGGCCGCATCGTCGTCAAAGACCACGCTTCATATGCCGCCGTCGACCGCAACGTCGCCGGCGCCCTTCTCGAAGCCGTCAAAGGCCGCAAACTCAAAAACCGCCGCGTCCGCGTCACCGTCGCAAAAGCCTGACCCGGTGCACTACGCACTCACAATGCATAATTCACGATTATAGTCTGACGCGTCCGACTCGTCAGAGTCATAGAACAAAAGACAAAAGGGCAGAAGAACACAAGATTATTATTGCATGAACTTGTTGGCTGTATGGAGTTTTCGTTTATCGCAAAAGCAGATACTGTCTTTCTTTTGTTCTTTTTCCCTTATGTTCTTGTGTTCTCGATGTTGCGTTAAGGTACAGTTCAAAACTTTATCACCGTGGTAATAATTACAGACGTGACAGGTTTTCACCCTGCCATTATATGTTATTGAGCAGTTTTAGGGTTTTGGGCGAGGAATAATTTTGTGGGGTCGGAAATTGTTGTTAATTTCGTGAATATAACTGATACCCGTTGAATAAACATAACTAAAACCTATATCATAACCCTCTTTTTTACGACATGAGTTACCTCAAGTTTGACAAGAACCTCCTGATCAATCTCGAGCAGTCGCTTCCCAAAGAAATGTTGCGCACCAACCAGGCCGGCGCTTATCACTGCACCTCGCTTGTGGGATGTAACACCCGCAAACAGCATGGCCTGCTTGTGATTCCGCTCCCCGACAAGGGCAACAAACCCTTTGTGATGCTATCGTCGCTCGACGAGACGGTCATTCAGCACGGTGCCCCCTTCAACCTCGGTATCCACCGCTACAAAGGAGGCGTCTACAGTCCTAACGGACACAAGTATATCCGCGAATTTGACTGTGAGAGCGTACCCCGCACGACCTATCGCGTCGGCGGCGTCATCCTCACTAAAGAAAAAATATTTATCTCGGAGGAAAACCGACTGCTGATACGCTATACCCTCGTCGACGCCCACTCGGCCACGACGCTGCGTTTCCAGCCTTTCCTCGCCTTCCGCGAGAGCAACAGTCTCTGCGTCGCCAACGACGCCATCAACCGCGAGATAACCCCCTGCGAGAACGGCGTCGCCAGCTGCCTCTACGACGGCTTCCCGACACTCTATATGCAGTTCAGCCGCAAGCCCGTCTGGGTCGACAAGGCCGACTGGTATCGCGACATCGAGTACGTCAAAGACCTCGAGCGCAGCGTGCCCTACACCGAAGACCTCTGGGTTCCCGGCTACTTCGAGGTGCCCATCAAGAAAGGCGAGTCGATTATCTTCTCGGCCGGCATCTCTGAGATCAAGCCTCGCTCGCTGGCCAAGATGTATGAGGCCGAAATAGCCTCGCGCACGGCCCGCACAAGCTTCTACAACTGTCTGAAGAACGCCGCCAAGCAGTTCTATCTCAGACACAAGGGCCTGTCTCTTATACACATCTCCGAGCCCACGAGACGTAGAGGAATCTC
>CALZQD010000288.1 GCA_945828175.1 uncultured Bacteroidales bacterium
GTATAAGAGACAGGGGCCATCTTCTCGGTCTCCTCGCAGTAGCGCGCGCTCTGGGCCGAGCTCTTCTCATACATGTCGCGGATGTCCTTGATGCCGCGGTTGACGCGGTCGATCGAGTCGAGCTGCGACGAGACGCTCTTGAGCTGTATCTCGTAGATGGTGTTGAGGCCGCTGATGTTGCGGTTGAGGTCGAGCATCTGGTCGACATAGCCCTGCGAGCTACGGGTGATGTTCTCAGAGTTCTCGGTGATGGCGCGGTAGCTGTCGAGCAGCACGTCCGAGACGTTGTTGAGGGCTGCTGTCGTCGTCTTGAGGTGTTCCATCTCAGCGGCTATGCCGGCCATCTGGTCGAGATAGCGCTGTGTGGCCTCGGTGAGCTCGGCCATGCGGGCGAGCTGGTCTGAGGCGGCGGCCATCTTGGCGATGCTCTCGGTGAGCGAGCGCGAGTCGTCGTCGCTCAGTTCTATGCCCTGCGGCAGACCTACGGCAGCCTTGGCCTCGGCTTCCGATACCTTGCGGCCTGTCGTTGTGCCGCCGCTGATGACGATGCCGCTGCCGCCGTTGAAGTCGGGTCGGTCTTCCTCGTCGTGGCTTTCGAGAACGGGGAAGACGTCTTCCCACTTATATTCTTTCGGCGGACGGTCGAATGCTGTGAGGACGAACATCAGCACCTCGGTGCCCATGCCGACCGACAGCAGTGTGTTGCCGCCGGGAAGGTGGAGAATCTTGAACAGGGCGCCCCAGATGACGATCGCAGCGCCGATACTGTAGGCGAAGTTGAAGAAGCGCTGGCCTTTCTCGCTGCTGATGAATGCGCTGATTATATTGCGATATTTCTTTACTTTTTCCATGTTGCGATGGACTGACTGGTGTTGGTTGTGTCTTGTTATTTCTTGTCTGACTTCTGGCCCCGGGCAAAGCCTATCTGCGATCTGACGCAGCGGAAGCCTATGTATGAGCGCTGTTCGTTCTGATACTCCCACATGCGAAGGTCTGAGCGTACGTTGTGGGCCACGTCTTTCCACGAGCCGCCGCGCACGATCTTGCGCTTCATCTTGTAGGGGTCTTCCTGAGCCGCGTCGTAGCGGTACTCGGGGTTGAGGTCGCTCGTCAGCTTGCCGACGCTCTCGGTGTAGGCCGTCGAGGTCCATTCGCTGACGTTGCCGGCCATGTCATAGAGTCCGAAGTCGTTGGGCGCGTAGGTGCCGACACGCGAGGTAATCACATGGCCGTCCTTGACGTAGTTGCCTTCGTTGGGCTTGAAGTTGGCGTAGAAACATCCGCGGTCGTCGCTCAGAGCGAGGTCACCCTCCCAGGGATACATGTTTTCGTTGACACCGGCGCGGGCCGCATACTCCCACTCGGCCTCGGTCGGCAGACGGTAGGGCTCGACGTATACACCCTCGCGGCCGAGCGAACGGCGCAGATAGTCGGTGCGCCAGTTGGCGAAGGCGTTGGCCTGCTCCCAGCTCACGCCGACGACGGGATATTCGTTATAGCCGCCGTGCGAGAAATAGAGTCTGACGTAGGGTTCGTTGTAGGCGTTCTCGAAGTCGTTGATCCAGGCCGTCGTGTCGGGGTAGACGTTGACGATATAGGTGTTGAGGAAGTCGTAGTCGCCCGTGAGGCCGCGCGTTACGGTCTCGCGGATGATTTCGCCCTCGTCGTTGATATAGGCGGTGTCCTTCGATATGATAGGGTTGACCGTCGGCGCGGGCCTGTCGGTGTTATACTCGCGGCGTCGCGGGTTCAGGCGGTTCTTGCGCTTGGCGGCCTCGGTGTGGTTGTATACCTCGTAGCGGTAGTTGAGCTGGTCGCCGTCGAGCTCGCGCACGCCCGTTATGGGGTTGGTGCGGTAGACGCTCTCGATGGCGCGGAGCTCGTCCTCGTTGGGGTTGCGCCAGGGTATAGGCTTGTTCCAGTTGAGGTGAGGCGTCACGGGATTGCCCTCGCGGTCTTCCTCGATCTTGAATTCCTCGTTGCCGCCGTAGGCCGGGTCGGCCAGACGCTCGCGGATGATAGAGTCGCGTACCCAGAAGACAAACTGCTTGTACTTGCTGTTTGTAATCTCGGTCTCGTCCATCCAGAAGCCGTCGACAGAGATGCCGCGTGCGTCGGCCTGAAGATTCCACAGGCTGTCGGGTTTCTGCACGCCCACTTCCATCGATCCGCGGTTGATCAGCACCATGCCGTAGGGGGTCGGCTCGACCCACGAGGTGGCGCTGACGCCGGTGACTTCGCCGCCGGCCGAGCTGCGCGAGCCTGTCGCACACGAGCTCATCATCGAGGCCGCGGCCATACAGGCGATAAGGATATTTGTGGTTGTATTCATATGTCGGTGTTTGATATATTGGTCTTTATTGAGAGAGATGTGAGGCTCATCGGGCCCCGGTTTACATTATTCTTATATTCTTTTGTTTGTTGCGGTTCTTGTCCGACAGGTCGAGCTTCAGGCGGTAGCCGGCGAAAACCTCGTGGCTGCCGCTCGAGGCCTTGGCGATGGCCGAGGTAGCGTAGTCGTAGCTGTAGCCGAGGAAGAAATTCTTGAACTCGGCCGCCACGGTCGCCACGACGGCGTCCTTCCAGCGGTAGCCTATGCCGAACGACAGGAATTTGTTATACCGCGCACGGGCGGTGATTTCGCCCGTCGTAAACGTGAAGTCACTCTTGACCATCACAGACGGTAGTATCTCAAATAACGTGTTTTTTAACGGAATATTGCCTCGCGCGATAAAATAGAGCGTCCGCCGGGCCTCGAATTCATAGTTGCGTTCGGTCTCCGACGACGAGTTTTCGGCGTTCATCGTTATCGTCGGCGACGTCAGGTGGGTCGACGACAGGCCCGCGTCGAAATATTTGTGTTTATACCACAGGCCTATGC
>CALZQD010000289.1 GCA_945828175.1 uncultured Bacteroidales bacterium
TACACACTGCATATCGTCGGCAGCGTCAGATGTGTATAAGAGACAGGCAACAACGAAGGCGAAGACGCAGCGCTATACAGCGCCGTCAAAGCCTGCAGCGATTTTGTATGCGACCTCGGCATCAATATCCCGACAGGCAAAGACAGCCTCTCGATGACGCAGAAATATGGCGACGACAAAGTCTACGCCCCCGGCACCGTAATCATCTCGGCTGCCGGCGAGGTCAGCGACATCCGCAAGACCGTCTCGCCCGTGGCCGTCAACAAGAAGAATTCCACATTCTATTATATAGATTTCTCGGGCGACAGCCTGAGACTCGGCGGCTCGGCCCTCGCACAGACGATGGGCAAGATCGGCTATGACGTGCCTGTCGTCAAGGACGCAGCCAAATTCAAGACCGCTTTCGACACCGTGCAGCGCCTCGTCAAGCTGCGCAAACTTCTTGCTATCCACGACGTCAGCGCCGGCGGCCTCGTAACAACACTTCTCGAGATGACATTCGCCAACACCAACGGCGGTCTGAAATTCTACACCGACGGCTTTAAGATGTACGGCGAGAATGACCTCGTCAAGATTCTCTTCGCCGAGAATCCGGCCGTCGTTATTCAGGTCGACGATGCCAAGAAAGAATCGGTCGAAGAAATCCTCGACAAGGCCGAGGTGAAATATTTCCCGATCGCTTGTCCGGCCGACGAGCGCGTCATCATGGTGACACACGACGATAGTGAACATCTTATCGGCATCGATTTCCTGCGCGACGTATGGTTCCGTCCGTCATATCTGCTCGACACACTTCAAAGCGGCGAGGAATGTGCCCGTCTGCGTTTCGACAACTACAGCCGCCAGCCGCTGCGCTACACTCTCCCGGTCGGCTTCGACGGCAGCCTCGCCTCGCGCGGTCTCGACCTCAAGCGTCGCGGCAAGAGCGGCGTCCGTGCCGCAATCATCCGCGAGAAAGGCGTCAACGGTGACCGTGAGATGGCCTACTCGCTCCATCTGGCCGGCTTCGACGTCAAGGACGTACACATGACCGACCTGATGAGCGGCCGCGAAACCCTCGAGGACGTCAACATGATAGTCTTCTGCGGCGGCTTCTCGAACAGCGACGTCCTCGGCTCGGCAAAGGGCTGGGCAGGCGGCTTCCTCTGGAACGAAAACGCCCGTCGCACGCTCGACAACTACTATAAGCGCAACGACACTCTCAGCCTCGGCGTTTGCAACGGCTGTCAGCTCATGATCGAACTCAACCTGCTCGGCTACGGCGATAAGATCAAACCCGTCATGGAGCACAACATCTCGCACAAGTTCGAGTCGGAGTTCCTCACGGTCAATGTACCGCAGAACGACACCGTCATGTTCGGCAGCCTTTCGGGCGTGAGAACAGGCATCTGGGTGGCTCACGGCGAAGGACGCTTCAACCTGCCTTCGAAGCTCGACGACTACAACATCATCGCCCGCTACAGCTACTCGGCCTATCCCGGCAATCCCAACGGCTCGAAGGGCGCTGTCGCAGGCCTCGCATCGGCCGACGGACGCCATGTAGCGATGATGCCTCACCTCGAGAGAGCGATATTCCCCTGGCAGTGTGCATGGTATCCGCGCTCACACCGCAACGATGATGTAACTGTCTGGATAGATGCATTCATCAACGCCCGCAAATGGATTGAAAACATCAAAAAATAAAATATAAGGACCAATATGGGAGGCTTTTTCGGAGTCACTAAGAAAAAAGATTGTGTTAACGAACTGTTTTACGGCGTAGACTACAACTCGCATTTGGGAACACGCCGCGCCGGTATGGCGACATACGACAACGGACAGTTCACCCGTCAGATCCACAGCATCGAAAATTCATATTTCAGAACGAAATTCGAGCCCGATCTCGACGAATTTTCAGGTAACTCAGGCATCGGTGTCATCAGCGACACCGATGCCCAACCTATAATCATCAACTGTCACCTCGGCAAATTCGCCCTCGTGACAGTCGCGAAAATCAACAACATCAAGGAGCTCGAACAAGAGCTGTTGGCGCTTGGCCGCCATTTCTGCGAGCACAGCTACGACACGCTCAACCCGACCGAGCTTATCGGCGCGCTCATAAGCGAAGGCGACGACTATGTCAGCGGCATCGAGCACGTCTACAACAAAATCAAAGGCTCATGCTCTATGCTGTTGCTCACGCCCGACGGCATCATCGCCGCGCGCGACAAACTCGGCCGCACGCCAGTCATCGTCGGCAAGAAAGAAGACGCTCACGCTATTACCTCTGAAGACTGCGCATTCCCCAACCTCGGCTACAAAACCTGCTACAACCTCGGTCCGGCCGAGATTGTCAGAGTCACTCCCGACGGCATCGAGCAGCTCAAGAAGCCCGGCGAGGAGATGCAGATCTGCTCGTTCCTCTGGGCCTACTACGGCTATCCGCCCTGCAACTACGAGAACCGCAACGTCGACGAGATCCGTCACGCCATCGGTCTTGAGAACGGCCAGCACGACGACGTCGACATCGATTTAGTCAGCCCTATTCCCGATTCGGGCACGGGCATGGCTCTCGGCTATGCCGAAGGCCGCGGCAAGCCCTTTCTTCGCGGCGTGGTGAAATACACGCCCACCTGGCCCCGCAGCTTCACCCCCGGCACTCAGGAGCGCCGCGCTCTTGTCGCCAAGATGAAACTGATACCCAACGAGGCGCTTCTCAAAGGCAAGAAGGTCGCCTTCTGCGACGACTCAATCGTCAGAGGCACACAGCTCCGCGACAATGTCAAGGACATCAGAGACGCCGGCGCAGAGAAGGTGCATATCCGCATCTGCTGCCCGCCGCTGATTTATCCCTGTCTCTTATACACATCTGACGCTGCCGACGATATGCAGTGTG
>CALZQD010000290.1 GCA_945828175.1 uncultured Bacteroidales bacterium
AATCTGCTCAATGACTGCCCGCCTCTGCTTTAATATTTATTATGAAACAGGCTCTTATTGTAAGCAATAATAAAAATCAGAATACCGGGAAGCTCGACTGCGTGTCGACATACTTCTGGTTGAAGTCGTAGTTCGACATGCAGAGCATCAAAATTCCCTGTATGAACATCACGATTTCCCACAGTCCGCAGGTGACCAGCGACAACAGAATCGTAATTATGGCCGCCGTCGACTTGCCTAAATAGAAATACTGGATACCGAGACCGCCGAGTAATATAGCCAACAGAGCCGCTATGCCTCTGCTCTTGCCATTGGCGTTCGAGTCAAACGCATTGTTGCGCTGATAATAATCCTGCGCGTTGAACGACGACGAATTGTAGGAATTATACTGGTTGTTATAGCCGTAGTTGCCGTTTGTGTGAGCCGAATTGCCCGCGCCGTACGGGGGAGGTGTGCTGCCTTCTTCGGGCTGAACGCTGCCGCAGTAACGGCACGTCGTCTCATAGTCGTACATATCGGCGTTGCAATACTTACACTTTTTCATAAGATACGTTTTTAGTTTTCTGAGGTTTGTAATTGGTGCAAATTTATGATTTTTTTAAGATATTAGACATAATCAACAACTAAATCTTGACACGACAGGCATTATTATTTTATTTTTCATTAATTTTGCCGTACAAAAGCGCTAACAGAATTATGTTGACATATACCACACATCTCAAAAAACTCATAATGCCTGAATATGGTCGTAATATTCAACGCATGGTAGACCACTGCCTTACAATCGAAGACCGCGACGAGCGCACCCGCTGCGCCGCCACCATTGTCAAGACGATGGAGATACTTTTCCCCTCCAACAACAAGGCCGAAGACTACCGCCGCAAACTCTGGGACCACCTCGCCATCATGAGCGACTTCAAACTCGACGTCGACACCGACTTCGACCTCATCCGACCCGAGAGCTTCGACGAGACCCCCGACCCCATCAGCTTCGACCACGTCTCGGCCCGCTACCGCCACTACGGCGCCTACCTCGAGAAAATGATCGAGCGCGTCGCCACATATGAAGAAGGCGAAGAGCGCACCAATCTCATCCTCCTCCTAGCCAACCACATGAAAAAGCTCATGCTAGCCGTCAACAAAGACGGCGTCGAAGACGAAAAGATATTCAAAGACCTCTCGATTCTCTCACACGGCGCCATCCGCGTCGCCCCCGACGAGCTCAAACTCCACGAGTTCAAAGTCATAGCCGCCCCGGCCACAGGCAAAAAGAAAAAGAAGAAATGATCGACAAAGCCGCTCTGACCCACATCGGACGTATCTCCAAGACCCACGGTCTCGCCGGCGAAGTGTCGGCCAACATCGACGCCGACATCGACTTCAGCGCCGGCGACTGTCTCGTGCTCGATATCGACGGTATCCCCGTCCCCTTCTTCCTCGCATCGGCCCGTCGCCGCAGCGCCGACGCCTGGCTCCTGACCATCGACGGCATCACCTCACAGCAGGAAGCCGCTGAAATTGTCGGCTGCGACATCTTCGTCGACAAAAATCTGCTCGTCGACGACAGCAGCGACGACGACATCGTCTATGTCGCCGACATGGAAGGCTACACCCTCTACGACGCAGCCAACGGCACCGCCGTCGGACGCATCACAGCCGTCGACGACTCCACCGAAAACATCCTCTTCACCATCGAGGCCCCCGACGGCCGCGAAGCCTTCATCCCCTTCGCCGAAGAACTCGTCACCGCCGTCGACCCCGACGCCCGCTCCCTGACAATGTCAGTCGCCGACGGCCTCCTCGACCTATAAAACCCGCCAAACCACATGAACATCTACGACGAACAGGAAGCAGTAGCCTTCATCAAATCACATATCAGCGACGACCTTGCCGCCCGTTGCGACGACGACACTATCCTCGAGATCATCGACATCATCTTCGACTACTACGAAGACCCCGACCTCCTCGAGCTCGACGTCGACGACGATGACTCCGACGACGACATCGACGCCATCATCGCCCATGCCGTCAAGATTGTCGGCAAAGACAAGCACCTCAGCCTCTCGCCCGACGACGTCGCCGAGATAGTCAAAGCCGAAATCGACTACGAGCTCTCGCTCGACGACTGACACCTTTATCCCGTAATCTGATTCTGAATTATGACCCGACACCCGATTCGCGCCATTCTCCTCGCTTTTGCCGCCGCAGTCCTCACCTGCCCCCGCGTCGCAGCCGTCGAGCCCGTCGACATGAGCCTCTCTGAAAACATCGCCGTCCCCGCCATCGCCAAGCGCTCGAAAGAAAAAGTCAAATCGCGCATGACATCCCTCCGCCGCGAGCTCTCAAAAGCCGGCTTCACCGTCACCACCCTTCGTGAAGGCGAAGTCATCATGGCCTCAGTCAGCGCCGACAAACTCTTCGCGCCCAACTCCATCGAGCTCAAATCATCGGCCGGCGCCGTCCTCGACCGCCTCACCACAATCGTCACCTCCCCCGGCGACTACAAAATTCTCGTCGCCGTCCACACCGACGACACAGGCGACGACATCTATGCCGACAACATCACCGGCGACCGAGCCAACGCCATCGACGACTACCTCACCCGCCTCTCAGGCCGCGACAGCATCAACCTCATCCCCTACGGCCTCGGTCGCGACGAGCCCCTCGTCGACAACAACTCCATAAAATCGCGCCGCACCAACCGCCGCGTCGAAATCTATATCGTCCCCGACGAAAACCTCGCCAAGTCACGCTGATCCGCTGCCCGCAGGCGACTAAACCGCAGAAAATAATTGAACCTGCACCGCAGAAAATAATGAAAATTAACGCCTCGTTTATTTGCCCGTCTTGAATAAAATTGCTACCTTTGCGCC
>CALZQD010000291.1 GCA_945828175.1 uncultured Bacteroidales bacterium
ACCTCAAGTGGAACGGCACCCAGCCCACCACCGGCGTTGAAAGTATCGAGGCCGACGATGACGACGATGACGTATGGTACAACCTGCAGGGCGTCCGCGTCGATAACCCGACCCCGGGCATGTACATCCGCGTCCGCAACGGCAAATCAACCAAGGTCATGCTGCGCTGACAAATTCCCCTGAAATCCCCTTCCCCGCCACTTGTTGACGGGATCTGAAAAAGCTGAGGCTGTTTCGTTACGAACTGCCTCAGCTTTTTTGTGGCAGTTTTTTGCCGCAGTGACGGATTTGTCGTATCTTTGCACAAGCGCAATCCGCTTTCGGCACCGAAACGAAGGCGGATGTTTATATAATTATTAAGGCTCGGATATATCTCAGGGTATCGACCTTATAAGTCTTATTCGTCTTACCCACAAACCCATAAACCTCAGATTATCAGGTTAAAAACTTGGCAATCTGAATATACGAACGATGCATCGACCTAAAACAGCACAGGGCCCGCACGACGCCGCAACGCCGCTGCGTGTGGCGATACAGGGTATAGCCGGATGTTTCCACGACGCCGCGGCACGGGCGTTCTACGCCCCGGCCGAGGTCAGCACGGTAGAGTGCGAGACCTTTCCGGCAATGTTCGAGACCCTCGACAACGACCCGTCGCTGTCGGCAATCATGGCCATCGACAACACCATCGCCGGCAGCATCCTGCCCAACCACGAGCTTCTGCGTCGCTCGCGCCTCACCGTCACCGGCGAGTGGAAAATGCGCATCTCGCACGTGCTGTGCGCGCTGCCGGGCCAGACCATCGCCGACATCCGCGAGGTGCACTCGCACCCCATGGCGCTGATGCAGTGCGAGGAGTTTCTGCTCAGCCACCGCCATCTGCGTATGGTCGAGGACTTCGACACCGCCGGCTCGGCTCGCGACATCGCCGCCGCGGGCCGCACGGGGGTGGCAGCCGTCTGCGGCGAGCTGGCGGCACAGCTCTACGGCCTGGAAATTCTGCAGGCCGGCATCGAGACCAACAAGCACAACTACACCCGCTTCCTCGCCCTGGGACACGGCGCCCCGGCCGACGCTGACGACAAGGATATCGACAAGGCCTCGATAGTTTTCACGCTGCCCCACAGCAAGGGCGCGCTGTCGAGTGTGCTGGCCATTCTGTCGTTCTACGACATGAACCTCAGCAAGATACAGTCGCTGCCGCTGATAGGCCGCGAGTGGGAGTACCGGTTCTATGTCGACGTCACCTTCGACAGCCCTACCCGCTACCGCCAGGCCATCGCCGCCATCCGCCCGCTGCTGAGCGACTTCCGCATCCTGGGCGAATACCGCGAGTTTAAACCTGATACCCTTTGACCACACCATGAGCAACACGATCAAACCCGCCGACCGCCTCAACGGCGTAGGCGAATACTACCTGCAACGCAAAATGAAAGAGGTGGCGGCACTCAACGCCCGCGGCCTCGACATAATCTCGCTGGGCATCGGCGGCCCCGACATGATGCCTCCGGCCGCCGCCATCGACACGCTGTGCGAGCAGGCCCGGCGCCCCGACACGCACAGCTACCAGCTGGGCATAGGCGTGCCCGAGCTGCGCAAGGCCTTTGCCGATTGGTACAGCCGCTACTACGGTGTCACCCTCGACCCGGCGGCGGAGGTGCTGCCCCTCTCAGGCTCGAAAGAGGGCATCACCTTTATCTCGCTGGCCTTCCTCAACCCCGGCGACAAGGTGCTGGTGCCCGACCCCGGCTACCCCACCTACACCTCAGTGAGCAAACTCGTCGGCGCCGACATCGTCAAATACCCCCTTACCGAGCAGGGAGGGTGGCAGCCCGACTTCGACGCTCTGGAGGCGTCCGACCTGTCCGGGGTGAAGCTGATGTGGATCAACTATCCACACATGCCCACCGGCGCACGCGCACGCCGCGAGACCTTTGAGCGCGCCGTCGACTTCGGCCGCCGCCACGGCATCCTCATCGTCAACGACAACCCCTACTCGTTCATCCTCAACGACCGCCCGATGAGCATCCTCGAGGTGCCCGGTGCCCGCGAGACGGCAATCGAGCTCAACTCGCTCTCCAAGGCCCACAATATGGCCGGATGGCGCATGGGCGTGGTGGCCGGAAAGGCCGAGTTCGTCCAATATATATTAAAGGTAAAGAGCAACATCGACTCAGGCCAGTTCAAACCGCTGATGCTGGCCGCGGCAAAGGCCCTGGGCATGGGCGACGGCTGGTTCGAAGCCCTGAATGCCGAGTACCGCCTACGCCGCAGCGCCGCCGAGAAGGTCATGGAGGCGATGGACGTCACTTTTGACCCGTCGCAGTCGGGCCTCTTCCTGTGGGGACGCATCCCCGAGGGCGAGACAAGCGGCGAGGCACTGGCCGACCGCATCCTCGCCGAGGCCCGCGTCTTCATCACCCCCGGCTTTATCGACGGCGCAAACGGCGACCGCTACGTGCGTATCAGCCTCTGCGCCCCCGCCGACAAGCTGCTGCAGGCCGCCAGCCGCATAGCCCGGGCAAAAACACCTGATAATTAACCGAATACAAATACTCCAAGACATACCGCCTATGGCAGATATAAATATGGAAGGCCTCGAGCCGATAATCACAGACAAGGAGACGGGCGAGACCCACCGCCCCATAGTAATAGCCGGCCCGTGCTCGGCCGAGAGCGAGGAGCAGGTGATGAACACCGCCCGCGAGCTGTCTGACGCCGGCGTAAGGATTTTCCGCGCCGGAATCTGGAAACCGCGCACCCGCCCCGGCGGCTTCGAGGGCGTGGGCGTCGTCGGCCTGCCGTGGCTGCGTCGCGTCAAGGAGGAGACGGGGATG
>CALZQD010000292.1 GCA_945828175.1 uncultured Bacteroidales bacterium
AGGAGAATGAGTAATTCCGACCTCAAAGTTTTGCACTTCGATTTGGAATCTTCACGGGCGGCGTCAGTCGGCGTCATCGTTGCCGCCGGCTCGCGTGAGCTTGAAAGCGCTGCCGGTGTAGACAAATTCGACGAGACCGAGCACGGCGAGGCGCACGACGAGGCTTCGCGCGCGACTCTCGGCAATGTGCAGTCCCAGAGCTATTTCGCGCAAATCGAGCAGGCGCCCGTCGATGAGGCGAAGCAGGTCGCTCTCGAGTCCGGCGAGCGATATGACGACGCCGCGGCCGTCGGTATCGGCGCGGCGCCAGGCCTCGACCATCAGCGGGTGGGCGGCGATATTCTCGTCGGCGACGCGGTAGTAGGCGCGACGCCGCCCGTCTTCTTCGATGACCGACACGGGGCGCGCAGCCGCGCGGGCTATCGTCGCCACGATGACCGTCACCGAGGCGTCGACGCGATATGCCTTGAAATCAACCTTCTGAGGCGGCTCGCAGTAGCGTCCGGCGGCCTGTTCGACGACGTAGACGTCCTCTTCGTTGCGCACACCGGCGACGGCGCCGTTGTCCTTGACGCCGATGAGCAGGCGGCCGCCGCTGTTGTTGGCGAAGGCCGACACCGAGCGCGCTATCTTGCGGGCGTCGGAGATCATAAACTTGAAGTCCTGCTGCTCGTGCTCGCCCTCGGCGATAAGTTTCTCGATATAGCGGCGTCCGCGGACGGCTGCGATATCTTTCAGCGGCATAGGCGGTCGATTATGTCTTTGACAACGGCGAAGGTGCGCTCGGGGGCGTCGCTCCAGAAGTTTTCATACTGGCTGATGTTGTCGGCCTCGCCGGGGGTGTCGCTGATGACGCGCACGACGGCGAAAGGCACACACTTGACATAGCAGACATGGGCTATCGCGGCCGACTCCATGTCGACGGCCATGGCCTCGGGCCAGACGGCCTTGATGGCGGCGACCTCGGCTGCCGTAGAGATGAATCTGTCGCCCGAGGCGATGAGTCCGCGCTTGACATCGAGGCCCTCGAAGACGCTGTCGTCGAGCATACACTCGAACGCCTCGGGGCATCCGGCGGCCTGGCCGGGCTTGGTGCCTTCGCCGCACCAGACATCGTGATAGGCCACGCGGTCGGCGACGACGACGTCGAGCACACCCGCTCCGCCGCGCGCACCGCCGGCGACGCCGGTGTTGATGACCAGCCCGGGGTGGAAGGTGTCGATAAGCGTCAGGGTGCTTATCGCGGCGTTGACCTTGCCTATGCCACTGCGGGTGATGATGAGCTCGTGGGGACCGAAGTGGCCGCGGTAATATTCAAAGCCGTTGACATTTACTGTCGTATGGTCGGGGACGAGCGGCAGCAGCAGCGCCAGCTCTTTGTCCATGGCTGCGATTATGGCGATTTTCATAATTCTCGGTTTTTAGGTTCGACATTATTAGAGCTTGCTTTATACAAGTCCTTGGCTGCGACAGCCCCGGTGACCGTGACGGCGACCTTGAACGGCGTCGCGACGCCCGAGCGCGGACGCGCCGAGCGGTAGTAATAGAAGACGTCCTGGAGATCCCAGGCGCGGATATATACGCGGCAGGTCTCGCCGGCGGCGAGGTCGACATCGGCGTCGACGATGCGCGAGTCTAGCATGCGGTCGTCGAGGTCGTAGTATATCAGCTTGACACGCAGGGCAATGATGTCGTGGTCGGTGTTGTTTGTGACGAAGAAGCTTTCGCGCCGCGAGCGCAGGGGCTTCTCGAAGCCGGCGAGGGTGAAATCGCCTTCGGCGACGGCGATGGTGTCGCCCGGAGCCTCGGCGACGCTGTTGCTGACCTCGGCGGGCGCGGGTCTGAGGCCGCGGCGGGTGGTGCGGCGGGCGTCGGTCGCGGCGACCGACAGAGCGATGAGCAATATGGTCAGCAACAGTCTCATAAGCTTAGAAAACGAGCGGGGCGACGGCCTCGCCTGCGGGATAGAGCCTGACGGCGCCGTCGATAGCACGCGGGCGCGTGTCCTGCGCGACGACGCTGTAGCGGAACATATATGGCAGCACGCGCCAGAGGTTGAGCCTCAGCCCCTGCTTATAGGGTTCGAAGACGAGGCGCCCGTCGTCGCCGAGGCTGATGACGAGCTTATGCTCGCGCGTCGAGGCCGAGCCCGAGGGCAGCGATGCCGCGACTATGGCGTCATAGCGGCCTGCGACAGCCGTGCGCCGCGCCGTGCCGAACTCGGTCATGGGCAGCACCGACATATCGGGCGAGTCGACGATGACGAGGCGGAAGGTGTCGCCGCCCCCGTCGGCGGGAAGGACGGCGAAGACCGCCCCGTCGCCGGCTATGCGCCAGACACCTTCTATGGGGTCGCCGCGGCCGTCATCGACAAGGGCGCTGACGCGCTCGAGGGTCGACCGCCCGGCCGAAGCCGCGAAGGCACACACTGCGGCGACTGTCGCCGCGACTATATGCCGCAGCAGCCTCCTCATCAGAGCGAACTGAATTTATAAGCGAAACCGATCGAGAGTATC
Organism: uncultured Bacteroidales bacterium; assembly: GCA_945828175.1. Lineage (GTDB taxonomy): Bacteria > Bacteroidota > Bacteroidia > Bacteroidales > Muribaculaceae > CAG-873. The sequence continues at coordinate 2,517 of CALZQD010000292.1, forward strand.
TCCTTGAGCTGGAGCTTCTTCCACTTCGTCCCCTCGGCCTCGACGCCGTTGGTGTCGTAGCGCAGGTGGGCGTAGATCTGGGTCGTCAGGAAGCGGTTGATCTCAAACATCAGCGTGTTCTCCCAGTCGGCCCTGAAGACCTCGTAGTCTGAGAAGGCGAAGATGCGCGAGTTGAAGACGATGTTCGATGCCATGCGCCACATCAGCTTCAGTTCGGCCGACGAACCGAATTTGTGGACGGCCTTGCGACCCTCGGTGATGCCGTAGTCGGTCTCGTCGATGTCTTCGTTGATGCAGGTGC
>CALZQD010000293.1 GCA_945828175.1 uncultured Bacteroidales bacterium
CGAAGATGGCGCGGAGCAGTTTCTCCTCGGGCGAGGGGTCACTCTCGCCCTTGGGGGTGATTTTACCGATCATGATATCGCCGGGCACCACATGTGCGCCCCCGCGGATGATACCGCCCTCGTTGAGGTCCTTGGTGGCGTCCTCGCTGACGTTGGGGATGTCGTTGGTGAGCTCTTCCATGCCACGCTTGGTCTCGCGCACCTCGAGCGAGTACTCGTCGACGTGAACGGAGGTCAGGATATCCTCGCGCACCATGCGTTCGTTGAGCACGATGGCGTCCTCATAGTTGTAACCCTTCCAGGGCATGAAGGCCACCTTGAGGTTGCGGCCCAGGGCCAGCTCGCCGTTTTCGGTGGCATAGCCCTCGGTGAGGATGTCGCCCTTGTGCACGCGCTGGCCGCGGTTGCAGATGGGACGCAGGTCGATGGTGGTGCTCTGGTTGGTCTTGCGGAACTTGGGAATGATGTACTCCTTGACCGGGCCCTCGAACGAGACGAAATCCTCCTCCTCGGTGCGGTCGTAGCGGATGCGGATGGTGTCGGCGTCGACAAACTCTACCACGCCTTCGCCCTCGGCGACAATCTGCGTGCGCGAGTCGCGGACCAGCTGGCCCTCGATGCCGGTGCCGACGATAGGAGCCTCGGAGCGCATCAGAGGCACGGCCTGGCGCATCATGTTCGAGCCCATCAGCGCGCGGTTGGCGTCGTCGTGCTCGAGGAAGGGGATGAGCGAGGCGGCGATTGAGGCTATCTGCATGGGCGAGACGTCCATCAGCTGAACCTCCTCGGGCGATACCACGGGGAAGTCGGCCTCGAGACGTGCCTTTACCTTGTTGTTGCGGAAGGTGCCGTCGTCGTTGAGCTCGGCGTTGCCCTGGGCGATGATGTTGCCCTCCTCGATTTCGGCGGTCATGTATACCACCTCGTCGTTGTTGAGGTTGACCTTGCCGTTCTCCACCTTGCGGTAGGGAGTCTCGATAAAGCCCAGTTCGTTGATTTTGGCGTATACGCACAGGCTGCTGATAAGACCGATGTTGGGACCCTCAGGGGTCTCGATGGGGCACAGGCGGCCGTAGTGGGTATAGTGTACGTCACGAACCTCGAAGCCGGCGCGCTCGCGGCTCAGACCACCGGGGCCAAGGGCCGACAGACGGCGCTTGTGGGTGATTTCGGCCAGAGGGTTGGTCTGGTCCATGAACTGCGACAGGGCGTTGGTGCCGAAGAAGGTGTTGATGACCGACGAGATGGTCTTGGGGTTGACAAGCTCGACGGGGGTAAAGGTCTCGTTGTCGCGCACGTTCATGCGCTCCTTGATGGTGCGGGTCATGCGGGCCAGGCCGATGGCGAACTGGTTGTACAGCTGCTCGCCGACGGTGCGCACACGACGGTTGGACAGGTGGTCGATGTCGTCGACGTCGGCCTTGGAGTTGATGAGCTCGATAAGGTATTTGATTATCGAGATGATGTCCTCGCGGGTAAGCACGGTCTTGTCCATGGGGATGTCAAGATCGAGCTTTTTGTTGATGCGGTAACGGCCTACGTCGCCCAGGTCGTAGCGCTTCTCGCTGAAGAAGAGGTTGGTGATAACCTCGCGGGCGCTGTCCTCATCCGGCGGCTCGGCGTTGCGCAGCTGTCGGTAGATGTAGGCGATTGCCTCTTTCTCTGAGTTTGTGGGGTCCTTGCCCAGAGTGTTGTATATGATGGCATACTCGCTGGCGCTGACATCCTCCTTGTGCAGCAGGATGGTGGTTACGCCCGATTCGATGATGCTCTGGATATTTTCTTCGGTGAGCTCGCTCTCGCGGTCAAGGATGACCTCGGTGCGCTCGATGGTGGTAACCTCGCCGGTGTCCTGGTCGACGAAGTCCTCGTCCCAGCGCTTGAGCACGCGGGCAGCCAGCTTGCGGCCGATGGCCTTCTTGAGGTTGGCCTTGTTGACCTTGATTTCCTCGGCGAGTCCGAAGATTTCGATGATGTCCTTGTCCGACTCAAGACCGATTGCACGCAGCAGGGTTGTCACGGGCAGTTTCTTCTTGCGGTCGATGTAGGCGTACATCGTGTTGTTGATGTCAGTGGCGAACTCTATCCAGCTGCCACGGAAGGGGATGATGCGGGCGCTATAGAGTTTTATGCCGTTGGCGTGCACGCTCTGGCCGAAGAATACACCCGGCGAGCGGTGGAGCTGCGAGACGACGACACGCTCGGCGCCGTTGATGACGAAGGTGCCTTTCTCGGTCATGTAAGGGATGGGGCCGAGGAAAACATCCTGGATCACGGTGTCGAAGTCTTCGTGGTCGGGGTCGGTGCAGTAAAGTTTCAGTTTGGCTTTAAGGGGCACGCTGTAGGTCATGCCGCGCTCGAGACACTCTTCGATGGTGTAGCGCGGGGGATCCACATAGTAGTCCAGAAATTCGAGAACAAAGCTGTTGCGGGGGTCCTTGATGGGGAAGTTCTCGGCAAAAACCTTGTATAAGCCTTCGTTATTACGTTGTTCGGGGGGCGTGTCCAGTTGGAAGAAATCGTGGAAAGACTTGAGCTGCACATCCAGGAAGTCCGGGAATGCCAGCGGGTTCTTTACCGACGCGAAGTTGACACGTTGTTTGTTTTCAGGAACTGACATCTATTGTAATTAAAGGTGTGTGTGGGAGGTAGAGAGAATGCGGTTTGGTTGGTTATGCGGCGACGGTGGCTATTGTGCCGTGCCGTTTTGTGCGTCGCCCCCGGTCGCTTTGCCGTTGGCCGCTTCGGACGCACGATGTGTCGCCTGTCTCTTATACACATCTGACGCTGCCGACGATATGCAGTGTGTA
>CALZQD010000294.1 GCA_945828175.1 uncultured Bacteroidales bacterium
CACACTGCATATCGTCGGCAGCGTCAGATGTGTATAAGAGACAGTGTTTGTGCTGGCCGGGTTTATCAACGTGATAGCCTTCCTGTCGTCGCGCGACGAAAAAGGCAAATCGCACCTCGGCTCGTTCGGACTGGCATTCGGCTGGATAACGAGCGGCGCCGCCGTAGTGCTCGGCCTGTCGATGCTTATATTCGTGAGCACCTTTGTCGGGCTTGTGCCTTTTATCTTCGGTGTGCTTGTCGTCTTCGGCGCACTGTTCCAATTTTTCGTGCTCAGCGTCGGTATCAGGCCTGTGACGCTCCCGGCGTGGCTCTATGCCTTCCCGCTCGTGCTCACGGGTCTGTCGGTCTATGTGTTCATGCAGCAGTCTCAGACCGACGATCAGACGATTATGCTCGCCACCGGCATAGCCTTCACCGTCTTCGGCGCGGCTATGTTTATCGAAGGCGCGATGCTCGGCGCGGCCAACCGCCGTCGCCGTCATGAAGCCGTCACCGCCGGCGAGACAGCCAAAACCGACGCCGTGGCCGCAAACGACGCTGCGCAGACGAAGACCGACTCGGCCGAAGTCACCAACGACAAGACCGGCGACGCTGCCGGCGACACTATTGACGTGACCGCCAAATGAGCCGATTCAGCAACGACGCGATGGTGTGGGTCGACCTCGACGACACCGTCTGGGATATGAGAGGCAACTCAGAGCTGTGCCTCGGCGAGCTCTTCGCCGAGGAGGGCATCGACCGCTATTTCACCGACCACGAGACATGGTCGCGCATCTACCACGAAATCAATCTCGGCCTGTGGCAGCGCTACAGCCGCGGCGAAATCACGCGCGACTATCTGCGGCGCGAGCGCTTCGCCTCGCCCCTGCGCATGGCCGGAGTCGGCCACGACGAGGCCGTCAGGTTGTCTGACTACTACGACAAAGCCTATCTCAGCCGCCTTGGCCGCAAGACCGCCCTGGTCGACGGCGCCCGCGACTTCCTCGACTATCTGCGCGGCCGCGGCTACGGCCTCGGCGTGCTCAGCAACGGATTCAAGGAGGTGCAGTACGACAAGATGCGCTCGGGCGGCATAGCCGATTACTTCGACGTCGTCGTGCTCAGCGACGAGATCGAGGTCAACAAGCCCGACCGGCGACTCTACGACTACGCCCTCGTCAAAGCCGGGAGCGCCGACCGCCTCAACATTATGGTCGGCGACAACATCGAGACCGACATCGCCGGAGCCATCAATGCCGGCTGGCCTGCGATATGGTATAATCCCCGACGCGAGGCGATGCCCGAGGCTCTCGCCGGGGCCGACATCAGCGATGCGGCGACCCTCGCCGACATCTGCGGACCGCTGCTCTGAACAACGAGTGCCGCGGCCGCCGCGACGACTGATTTTCGCCTTCGCAAGGCCAAAAACAGCCCCGAAAACGAGAAAAAACGTCGTAATCGTTAAATAATCACTACAAAAGCCGCAAAGTATTGTGGTAGATTCAAAAAAAAGTGCGATATTTGCGCTTGCAAAATTGAGACAACGATGTGAGCTGCTTTAAACCGCTCATAAAGATATTAATAAACCAGTAACTTTAAAAATAAACTAAAATGACTAAAGCCGACATTGTAAACGAAATTGCAAAGTCTACAGGTATTGACAAACCCGCTGTGCTTGAGACAATCGAGAAATTTATGGAAGTAGTTAAGGACTCGCTTGCTCACGGAGAGAATGTATATCTTCGCGGCTTCGGTAGCTTTATCGTAAAGACACGCTCTGAGAAGACTGCGCGCAACATCTCAAAGAACACTACGATCATCATCCCCGCCCACAAGATCCCCGCGTTCAAACCCGCCAAGGTCTTCATGGAAGATGTAAAATAATAAGAGCCTGAACTATAAATAACCAAAAGATATTAACCATTTAATAAATTAGCGTAAAATGCCAAGCGGAAAGAAAAGAAAAGGCCACAAGATGGCTACGCACAAGCGCAAAAAACGTCTCAGAAAAAATCGTCATAAGAAGAAATAATCGCTGTTTCTTCTAAGATTACGAATAAACGCTATACGAAGAACAAACTTGAAACGGGCGTCTCAGCTGGGATAGCAGTCCCGATCAAAGTTTGTTCTTTGTGTTATTATAGAGACGCACCCCCCCCCTAAAGCGGGGCATCACATCCCTCCACCCACCACAGTATCCTTGCCGCGCCGCAACGGTCGGCCGGCCATATCAACAACAAACATTGACCAATGAAAAGCGAACTCATCGTAGACGTTCAGCCGAGCGAGGTTTCGATAGCCTTGCTTGAAGACTCGCGACTGGTGTCTCTGCAGAAAGAGGCGCGCAACATCGCGTATGCCGTCGGCGACATCTATTTGGCCAAGGTCAAGAAACTCATGCCCGGCCTCAATGCCGCCTTCGTCAATGTCGGTTATGAAAAGGATGCTTTCCTCCACTACCTCGACCTCGGGTCGCACTTCGCAACCTATAGCGAATTCGTCAAACAGCTGCTCGACGACCGCCAGAAACTCCCCGTGCTCGAGAAAATGAAAATACGCCCCGACATCGACAAACACGGTTCGATTGTCGATCTTCTCGAATCGGGACGCGAACTGCTCGTGCAGATAGTCAAAGAACCCATATCGTCGAAAGGCCCGCGACTGACGACCGAAATCACCTTCACCGGCGGTTTCATCGTGCTCCTACCCGTCAGCGACAAGATTTCGATATCACAGAAGATAAAATCGACCGAAGAGAAAGTCAGGCTCCGCCGCCTCATCGAGAGCATCAAGCCCAAGAACTTCGGCGTCATCGTGCGCTCC
>CALZQD010000295.1 GCA_945828175.1 uncultured Bacteroidales bacterium
GTGGGCGCCACCATCACCGTCAGCGAGCCGGCCCATACCGGCGGCTCGTCGGCGATGCCGACGATGTCGACGGCCGCGCCGCGCGGGTTCTCGTCGGCGAGGCGGCACGTCAGCACATGCCCGCGACCGTCGACGGCCTGCAGCTCGTCGCCGGCCCGCAGGCGCAGCACACGCACGGCGTGGCCCGAGTCCGACTCGGGCAGCCGTCCCGTGTCTGCGGCATCCGGAGCGTAAAAGCGTATCATTTCGGCTCAGAAAGGGGTTGAAATCAGTGTTTTGCCGGTTATTTGGCCAGGTCGTTCTCGGGGTCGGCGTAGGTCGAGTCGATGACCTCCTTGCTGACGTGCTCCTTCTTGGTGTCCTTGAAGATGAGGCAGAAGAGGACGAATACCACCAGCGCGTAGGCGGCGAAAATCAGCCACGACTCGTGCCAGCCGGCCAGGCGTGCCACGGCGTTCGACTTGGGGATGGACTCGACAAGGCGGTTGACAACGAATTCGCCGGCGACGAAGGTACCAATCGAGGCGCCGATGCCGTTGGTCATTACCATAAAGAGGCCCTGGGCCGACGAGCGCATCTTGGGATCGACCTGCTGGTCGACGTAGATGCCGCCCGAGACGTTGAAGAAGTCAAAGGCCACGCCGTAGACTATGCACGAGAGGACGAGGAAGATGACGCCGGGCATGTTGGTGTCGCCGATGCCGAAGAAGCCGAAGCGGAGCACCCAGGCAAACATTGCCATCATCATCACGCCCTTGATGCCGAAGCGCTTGAGGCAGAAGGGAATCATAAGGATGCAGAGGGCCTCGGAGCACTGCGACAGCGAAATCAGCGCGGTGGGGTTCTTGGCAAACCAGCCGTCGAGGAAGCCCTGCTTGAACATCTCGATGTTGGAGAAGTTCTCTATGAACGAGGTGCCGTAGCTGTTTGTAATCTGTAGCGACACACCCAGCAGCATCGAGAAGATGAAGAAGATGGCCATGCGGTAGTCCTTGAACAGCTTGAAGGCGTCGAGGCCGAGGGCCTGCGACAGCGAGGTGCTCTTGCCCTTGTTGATGGGGCAGTTGGGCATGGTCAGCGAGTATCCGGCCATCAGCAGCGAGAAGACTGCCGAGGTGATGAACTGCGTGTAGCTCATCTGGATGGTGACGCCGCCTATCGAGACGAAGTTGATCAGGAGCTCGGCGGCGATGAAGCCGACGGTGCCGAAGACGCGGATGGGCGGGAAGTCCTTTTCAGTGTCCAGGCCGTTGCAGTCCAGGGCGTTGAAGGCCACGGCGTTGCTCAGGCCGATGGTGGGCATGAAGAAGGCGATGGAGATGACGTAGAGGGTGAAAATGGTGCCGAAGCTGACTGTACCGGCCAGCTCCTCGGTGGGCATGCTGACCCAGCCGGCGGGGAGCACCGACATTGCGTATACGCCGGCGGCGCACATAAACAGGCCCGACAGCAGGTGGCACAGCGACAGAGTCCTCTGTGCGGGGATGAACCGGTCGGCGATGATGCCGATGATAGCCGGCATAAAGAGTGACACAAGGCCCTGGGCCATGTAGAAGAGGTAGATTTTGTCGCCGAGACCAACATGGCCGAGGAACATACCCATCGAGACCAGGTACGAGCCCCAGACAGCGAACTCAAGGAAGCTGAGGACGGCTAAGCGCGGTTTAATCGGATTCATGGTAGAATTTGGTTTTCTGTTATGCTTGATTGATTATTTTGCGGTTTGGGAAGTGTCTATATGTAATATGTAATAGGTGAAAGTGAGCGACCGGGGTTCAGCCGTTGGAGGCGTTTTTGCCGCGGGCGGCGAGGATGGCGCGGATGCGCATGGCCGACTCGTAGTCGTCGTGCTCGGCGAAGAACTGCATACGGCGCTGCAGCGTCTCGTCGTCGAGGTTCTCCTCGACGCCGTCGGGCAGGTCGACCGTCTCGGGGTCGGGGGCGACGAGCAGCCCGTCGTCGGCCGGCTCTTCGTCATCGGCGTCCACGTCGTCGTTGTCGGTGGCCGTTGTCACCTCCTCAAGCTCTATGCCGCACTCGTCGACGATGGCGGGGGTGGTGTATATCGGCGCGCCGGTGCGCATGGCGATGGAAACGGCGTCGCTGGTGCGGGCGTCGAGCACCACCTGCCGGTCGCCGTCGGTGAAGGTCATCTCGGACGAGTAGATGCCGTCCTCGAAGCGGTAGATGAACACCTCGGTGAGGCGTATCCCGAACGAGCGAGCAAAGGTGGCGAAGAGGTCGTGCGTCATGGGCCTGGGCGAGTTGACGCCCTCGATGGTGACGGCGATGGACTGCGCCTCGGGCGCGCCTATCACCACGGGGATGCGCACGGGCGAGTCGCCGTCGACTGCCAGCAGCAGGGCAAAGGCGCCGCTCTGCATCGGCGAGTAGGAGAGACCCATTACACGGAGTTTTATGCGTTCAGGCATTTGTTTGCTTTTGTTTTGTTGTTTGTCAGGGAGAGGGGTTATCTTGCGGGAGAGGGATTGTCGGAGGGGGTGGGAGAGGGGGGGTATTGGGGTCAGCTGTCGGCGATGCCGGTGACGGCGCGTCCGGTAATCAGGCCCGAGCCGAGGCAGATGCGGCGGTCGGGGGTGTAGATTACGCCAAACTGTCCGGGGGCGATGCCCTGCACGCGTTCGGCGCTGTGCAGCACGTATTCGGGACGTCCCGAGCCGTCGAGCTGGTCGTCGAGACGGGTCAGCGTGGCCTCGGTGAACTGCGGCGTGTGCCGGTTCTTGAAGGTCACGGGCACCGAGCGGCACGGGGCGCCAGCCCAGATGTCGCGGGTTATGAAG
>CALZQD010000296.1 GCA_945828175.1 uncultured Bacteroidales bacterium
GCACGAAGGCCGTCTTGCCCATCGCCGGGCGGGCGGCGACGATGATGAGGTCGCTGCGCTGCCAGCCGGAGGTGATTTTGTCGAGCTCGGAGTAGCCCGACGAAATTCCGGACAGGCCCGAGTCGCGGTTGGCGGCCGTCTCGATCTGTTTGACGGCCTGCGCCAGCACGGGGTCGATCTGCGTGACGTCGCGCTTGACGTTGTTCTGCGAGATATTGAACAGCCCGCCCTCGGCCTCCTGCAGCAGGTCGTCAACGTCGTTCGACTCGTCAAATGCCTTGCTCTCGATGTCGGTGGCAAAGGCTATGAGCTCGCGTGCCAGGTACTTCTGGGCGATGATGCGGGCGTGGAACTCGACGTGGGCGGCCGAGCTGACGCGCGAGGTGAGCTCGGTAATGTACACCGCGCCGCCCACCTCCTCGAGCGTGCCGTTGATACGCAGCTGCTCGGTGACGGTGAGCATGTCGATGGGCTTCATTGCCGCGCCCAGGCCCACGATGGCCTCGTAGATGAGGCGGTGACGGGGCTCGTAGAAGCTGTCGGGTTTGAGTATCTCGCACACGGCAACGTAGGCGTCGCGCTCGAGCATCAGCGCGCCCAGGACGGCCTCCTCCAGGTCAGTGTCGCGGGGGGCGATGCGGCCCGCCGTCTCGAGTATGCGCTCGCTGTCGGTGCGGGGACGCTTGTTCTTGTTATACTGTCTTTTGTCGTTATCGGTGATTGGCATTTGTAGCGTATTATCGTTTTTTGCTCTGCAAAGTTAGCGCATAAAGCGCTGTCTTCCCAATGTTTTCGCGGCAAATTATCAACGGCCGCTGTTGATAACTTCGTTAATATACGATAAAAACTGCATAACGGCACTAAAATTTGCGGAAAAGAGGTGTTGAAGTATTGCAACTGCAAAATTTTTATGTTAATTTTGCATTTGAATGTTAAAATTCGGAACGCGACAACCCATCGCGTCGGTTTAGCAAACAATAACGAATGTTTATCGTTAACATAATATAGGTTAATTATCGGTTCAGGGCAAGCACTGTGCTACCGGCTCGCCGAGTCACAAAGCGCGCTGCAGCAGCTGCCTGATCGATTTGGTTAATTATCATAATGAAGAAACAGACAATCTGGATACTCACGGTACTGATGGCAGTGACCTTTATGGGACTGCTGTCCATGCAGATATTCTATATGCGCAGCATGGTGCAGATGCGATACGACCAGTTTGCGCAGGCCGCACGACAGAGCCTGCTGGCGACGTCGGTAAGGCTGTCGCACGACGAGACGCAGCGCTTCCTCAAGGAAGACCTTGACAACGTCGAGTCGAAGACCATCTACGGCCAATACCTCGGCGAGCCCGCTCCGCGCCTGGGCGGGGTACGCTATTCGTTTACCACCTCGTCGGGCCTCGAGGCCGACCTTACCATCAAGGGACAGCCCGCCGAGATTTCGAACCTGCAGACCTCCTCGCCCCTGCTGGGACTGAACCGCAACAACGGCGCCATGTCGCGCCGCATGAGCGAGCAGTTCATGCAGCAGAAAAACATCCTCGACGACATCATCGTCGACATCATGTACCAGGCCAGCAACCGGCCTATCGCCGAACGCGCCGACTCGGCCACCGTGGTGAAGTACCTGCGGCAGGAGCTCGACACGCTCGGCCTCAACGTGCCGTTTGAGTTTGCCGTGGTGAACAACGACGGCACGCCGGTATACAGCTCGCAGGGCTACAAGGCCGGCGCCGACGACAGCGAGAGCACGTTCGTGCAGGTGCTGTTCCCACACGACGGCCCCGCGCGCTCGCACTATCTGAGGGTATTCTTTCCCACCCGCAAAGACTTTATCTTCTCTACCCTGCCGTTCATAATTCCCTCGTTCGCCTTCACCCTGATCCTGCTCGTGGTGTTTGTCTTCACCATCATCACGGCCTTCAGGCAAAAGAAGCTGACCGAGATGAAGAACGACTTCATCAACAACATGACACACGAGTTCAAGACGCCCATATCGTCGATATCGCTGGCCTCGCAGATGCTCCAGGACCCCACTGTCACCAAGTCGCCGGCGATGCTCAGCCGCGTGGCCTCGGTGATCAACTCGGAGACACGCCGTCTGCGCTTCCAGGTGGAGAAGGTGCTGCAAATGTCGATGTTCGAGGGCCGCAAGGCCACCCTCAAGCTCACCGACGTCGACGCCAACTCGGCAATCTTCAACATCGTCAACACCTTCAAGCTCACCGTCGAGCGTTTCGGCGGCTCGATAGAGACACACCTCGACGCCATGAACGCCATCGTCGAGGTTGACGAGATGCACTTCACCAATGTGATTTTCAACCTGCTGGACAATGCCGTCAAATACAGCCGCGAGGACGTGCCCCCGCACCTTGTCGTGACGTCGAAGGACCTTGAGGACGACCGCCTGCAGATTACCATCGCCGACAACGGCATCGGCATCAGCCGCGAGGACCAGAAGCGCATCTTCGACAAATTCTTCCGCGTCTCCACCGGCAACCGCCACGACGTCAAGGGCTTCGGCCTGGGTCTGGCTTACGTCAAGAAGATGATTACCGAGCTCGGCGGCGACATAACCGTCGAGAGCCACCTCAACCAAGGAACAAAATTTATAATAGTATTACCCCTGTCAAAAAGCTAAGTAGTTGTGCAAAATTTGCTGAAAACATAAAAAGGCGTAATTTTCGAGGCCGTTCGGCCGTGGCGGGGACGAGCTTATAATGACAAGCG
>CALZQD010000297.1 GCA_945828175.1 uncultured Bacteroidales bacterium
CCCGGGTTTCACCATCACAACAGAAGTATGTACAGAGTACACACAGTATGGTAAAGACGAAGTTGTCAAACGTATCAAAAGCGACGTCGAAGCCGCTATAGCTCACGTCGAGGCCCTCACAGGCAAAAAATTCGACGACAGCAGCAATCCCCTTCTCGTATCGGTACGTTCAGGCGCCCGCGCCTCTATGCCCGGCATGATGGACACCGTCCTCAACCTCGGTATGAACGACGCAACCGTCGAGTCACTCGCCAAGAAGAGCGGCAACCCCCGCTTCGCCTGGGACAGCTACCGCCGCTTCGTCCAGATGTACGGCGACGTCGTGCTCGGCATGAAACCCAAGAGCAAAAACGATATCGACCCCTTCGAGGAAATCATGGACAAGGTCAAGGAAGCCAAGGGTGTCAAACTCGACACCGAGCTTGACGTTGACGACCTCAAGAACCTCGTCAAACTCTTCAAGAGCGCTGTGAAAGAATTCACAGGCAAAGACTTCCCCGACAGCGCATGGGAACAGCTCTGGGGCGGCATCTGTGCCGTATTCGACAGTTGGATGAACGAGCGCGCCATCATCTACCGCCGCATGAACCAGATCCCCGAAGAATGGGGCACCGCCGTCAACGTTCAGGCAATGGTCTACGGTAACATGGGAGAGAACTCGGCCACAGGCGTGGCATTCAGCCGCGACGCCGCAACAGGCGAGAACATCTTCAACGGCGAATACCTTATCAACGCCCAGGGCGAAGACGTCGTCGCCGGTATCCGCACACCTCAGCAGATCACAATCGAAGGCTCACGCCGCTGGGCTGCCCTCCAGGGTATCAGCGAGGAAGAGCGCGCATCGAAATATCCTTCACTCGAAGAATCGATGCCCGTCTGCGCCAACGAGCTCTTCGCCATCGCCGCACGTCTCGAAGACTACTACAAAGACATGCAGGATATGGAATTCACCATCCAGGACGGCAAGCTGTGGATGCTCCAGACCCGTAACGGCAAACGCACAGGCGCCGCTATGGTCAAGATCGCCATGGACCTCCTCCGCGCAGGTGAAATCGACGAGAAGACAGCACTCAAACGCATGGAGCCCCAGAAACTCGACGAACTCCTCCACCCCGTCTTCGACAAGACAGCCCTCAAGAGACATCGCCCGAAGACCTCGGCGGTATGGCCGTGGCTCAGGGCATCCTCACAATGCGCGTCGGCATGACATCTCACTCAGCCGTCGTTGCCCGCGGTATGGGCAAATGCTGCGTATCAGGTGCCGGCGAAATCAAGATTGACTACAAAGAGAAAACAGTCGAAATGGGTGGCAAAGTCTACAACGAAGGCGACTGGATCTCACTCAACGGCTCGACAGGCGAAGTCTACGACGGTCAGGTTCCCACAGCCGAACCCGAACTCGGCGGCGACTTCGGCGCTATCATGAACCTCTCGAGCAAATACACCAAGACACTCGTGCGCACCAACGCCGACTCGCCCCGCGACGCAAAGCAGGCCCGTCACTTCGGCGCTCAGGGTATCGGCCTCTGCCGTACAGAGCACATGTTCTTCGAAGGCGACCGCATCAAATCAGTCCGCGAGATGATTCTCGCCTCTGACGAAGAAGGCCGTCGTGTCGCTCTCGCCAAACTCCTCCCGATGCAGCGCGGCGACTTCGAAGGCATCTTCGAGGCTATGGACGGCTTTGGCGTGACAATCCGTCTGCTCGATCCCCCATTGCACGAGTTCGTACCTCATCAGACAGCAACTCAGAAAGAGCTCGCCGACGAAATGGGCATCTCGCTCGCCGAAGTAAAGGCTAAAGTCGACAGCCTCGAAGAGTTCAACCCGATGCTCGGCCACCGTGGCTGCCGTCTTGGCATCACCTACCCCGAAATCACTGAAATGCAGACCCGCGCCATCATCGAGGCTGCTCTCGCCTGCAAAGAACGTGGCATCGACGTACACCCCGAAATCATGATTCCTCTCGTTGGCTCGCTCAAGGAAATCCAGCACCAGGCCAACGTCATCAACACTACAGCAGCCAAAGTATTCGACGAAAAAGGCACATCTATCCCCTACCTCGTCGGTACGATGATCGAAGTTCCCCGCGCTGCCCTCACCGCCAATGAGATTGCATCGGTTGCCGACTTCTTCTCGTTCGGCACGAACGACCTCACCCAGATGACATTCGGCTTCTCGCGCGACGACGCACCCAAATTCCTCAAGTTCTACAAAGAGCACGGCATCATCAAGACCGATCCCTTTGAAGTACTTGATCAGGAAGGCGTCGGCCAGCTCGTCAAAATGGGCGTCGAGAAAGGTCGCAGCGTCAAACCCGAACTCAAAGTCGGTATCTGCGGCGAACACGGTGGCGAACCCTCGTCTGTCAAGTTCTGCGCCAAACTCGGCATGAACTATGTCAGCTGCTCACCCTTCCGTGTGCCCATCGCCCGCGTCGCCGCGGCGCAGGCAAGCGTAGAGGAATAAATATCGTACATAACCTATTATAGGTAATACCAGTCAGTTAGGCTGTAACACTCTGAAATCTCGGAGGTTACAGCCTAACTTGCGCTTAGGGCTTTCGTTCATTTGGCATCGCTTTGTGAGTACAAATAAACCTATATGTTGACCAATTGTTGACCATTTTTTATAGGCTGTTGACCACGTGTTTACCATTTGTTGACCAGTGCAAGTTCCTTTAATTCAGTTAATTAGATAGTTAATTAAA
>CALZQD010000298.1 GCA_945828175.1 uncultured Bacteroidales bacterium
CATGCCGACTCGCTGCAGTTTATCCGCGAGGGCCTTATCGCCGCCCCCGACACTGTGGCAGTCCCCGAAACCTCCCATGGTAAAAAGGCAAAAAAGGGCAAACGGCAGAAGGAGAGCGTCGTCTTGCTCACCGTCCCCGCTCCGCTCACCCTGCTCGCCATTCGCCGTCGAAAAGACGAAGAGATATGATTTTCACCAATAAACACCTCACTGCCGCCGACTTCGAGCCCGCCGTGCGCCGTTATCTGCTTGACAACGGGCTGCACGCCATGGACGTCCGCGCCGCCCTCTGCGACATGGACGGCACGCTCTACAACTCCATGCCCCGCCACGCCCGGGCATGGCACGAGATGATGCTCACCCAGGGTATCGACGCCCCCATCGAGCGCTTTTTCGCCTACGAGGGCCGCACGGGCGCCGACACCATCAACATCCTGATGAAGGAGCACAAGGGCATCACCCTCTCGCCCGAACAGTGCGCCGAGCTGTACAAGATAAAATCGGCCAACTTCCGCCACTTCCAGGAGACGGAGGGCATCGACGTCATGGACGGCGCTCCGCAGCTGATAGCGTGGCTGATGAAGCACGGCGTGGTGCCCGTGCTGGTGACGGGGTCGGGACAGGGCTCGCTGCTCGACCGCCTCGAGCACGACTACCCCGGCGCCTTCCCCGCCGACCGCCGCATCACGGCCCGCGATGTCACCCGCGGCAAGCCCGACCCGCAGCCGTACCTGAAAGCGCTGGGGCTGGCCGGGGTGAGCCGCAGTCAGGCTCTGGTGCTGGAGAATGCCCCTTTGGGCGTTCGGTCGGGACATGCCGCCGGCATCTTCACCATCGCCGTCAACACGGGCCCCATCCCCCTGGACGAGCTGGACGGCGCGGGGGCCGATGTCACTTTCACCTCGATGCCACAGTGCCGCGACGCCATCGCGGCGCTGTTCGAGGCCATGCACTCAACCACCGTCTGACAAACGCCCTTACCGGCTGAAGCTCAACATAGAGCCCGTTCCACTAATCGCCTTGGCGCTTGCGTAGCAAGAATTTCTGTTAACGCAGGGTCGCATATTTTGGGATGGATTTTGATTTGTGAAGAAGGAGTGTAGCGAGCTACACGACTGATGAACAAATCGAAAGACGCCCAAAAGATGCGATACCAAAGTAATCATAAATTATAGGCTTCGGGATTACAAATAAAAGAATTTAACATTAAAAAGCCACGACCCGATGAAGTTACTGCCATAGCGGCCATCTTTTGGCATCTTCGCCGTTTCGGTTCAGTCGTTATGGAACCCCATAACTCCTTCACCTTAACGACGAATCTACTCAAAAGTTGTCCGCCCTGCGTTAACATAAATTGGGGAATGGGCTCTACTATGAAAGAGAAAATTCTGTTCACCAACCTTGTCGAGGACGCTCTGGACAAGGTGATAGCCGAGATAGACCCCGCCGGCGTCTTTGTGATGGCCGACACCAACACCGCCCGCTTTGCCCTGCCGCGCCTGTTGCAGCTGTGCGACTCGCTGCAAGGTGCCACAGTTATTACCGTCGACGCGGGCGACGAGGCCAAGAACATCGAGGCGGCAACGCGTGTCTGGCGTACGCTCATCGACAAGGGCGCCACGCGCAAGTCGCTGATGGTCAATGTCGGCGGTGGCGTCGTCACCGACCTCGGCGGCTTTGTCGCCGCAACGTTCAAGCGCGGCATGCCGTGTGTCAATGTGCCAACGACGCTGCTCGGCGCCGTAGACGCCGCGGTGGGCGGCAAGACGGGCATAAACCTCGACGGATACAAATATCGTCGGCAGCGTCAGATGTGTATAAGAGACAGCCGTAGACGCCGCGGTGGGCGGCAAGACGGGCATAAACCTCGACGGATACAAAAATCTGGTGGGGGCGTTCAGCGAGCCCGTCGCCACAGTAATCTCCACGACTTTCTTCAACACTCTGCAGCCGCAGGAGCTACTGTCGGGCTACGCCGAGATGATAAAGCACGCCCTGCTGTCGGGTCCGCAAGACCTGTCGCTCGTCCTGCGCTACGACCTCACCGCGCCCGACTATGACCCCGACGAACTGCTTGAGCTGCTGCGCAAAAGCGTCGGCGTCAAGGCCGACATCGTCGCCAAGGACCCGCACGAGAAAGGTCTGCGCAAAGCCCTCAACCTGGGCCACACCATCGGCCACGCCTTCGAGAGCCTCGCCCTCGCCCGCAAAAGCCCCATCCCGCACGGATACGCCGTCGCCGCCGGCCTGGTGGCCGAGACCGTCCTCTCGTCGATGATGGAGGGCTTCGACTCGCAGCTGCTACACACCCCGGCCCAATACATCCACAACCTCTATCCCCCATTCGCCTTCACCTGCGACGACTACCCCACCCTGCTCCGCTACATGGCCCAGGACAAAAAGAACGACAAGCCCGACCAAATCAACTTCACCCTCCTGCGTGCCCCCGGCGCCCCCGTCATCAACGTCACCGCCCCCCCCGCCCAAATCACCGCCGCCCTCGACGTCTACCGCGACCTCATGGGCCTCTAACTCCTATCCACAAAAGATTTTAAAACAGCAAAAAACAGGTAAGAAATATGGTAAGCGACAAAGTAAATCCCAAGACTATAGAACTTATTGAGTCTTTGAAGGATAAGGACAAAATCAGGGTGCTGTTTGTGTGCCCTGTCTCTTATACACATCTCCGAGCCCACGAGACGTAGAGGAA
>CALZQD010000299.1 GCA_945828175.1 uncultured Bacteroidales bacterium
TCGGCGACGCACTTTAATAGCTTTGGCTAATGGGCTTTGATTGGCCTCGCTGAAGATCGGAGCCGGGGCGGAAAAGGCAAGCGGGGGCTGGCCGTAAGGGGCCTGCTCCCGCTTGGGTGGATTCGGTGTTGGGATGTGGGGAGAGATTATTTGCCGGCGAGGGGCGAAGGCACGTTGTAGATGCGGGCGCCGAGTTCCTGGTCGAGCGAGTAGAGGCCGAAGCCGTTGTCGCCGATGAGTTTGAGGCGGTCGATGAGCTCGCGGGCTGTCTCTTCTTCTTCAACCTGCTCAGAAACGAACCAGTCGAGTTGGCCGCGTGTGGCATAGTCGTGTTCGTCCATTGCAAGGGTATAGAGATTGTTGATCATGGCTGTCACTTTCTGCTCATGTGCAAGAGTGGCTTCGAAAGCTGCCAGAGGCGAATCCCATTTTGTCTCGACTGCGTCGATGGCCTTGAGGACGACGCGGCCGTCGCGCGAGTTGAGGTAGTTCATGAAGATTTCGGCATGAGCCTGCTCTTCCTTAAACTGCACTTTAAACCAGTTGGCGAGACCTTTGTGGCCTTCGGCCTCGAAGTGCATACCCATCGAGAGATAGAGATAAGCCGACCAGAGTTCGGCGTTAATTTGCTCGTTGAGAGCGTCCTGAATTTTGTTAGAGATCATGACTGTATAATAATTTTTGGGTTGTATATGCCATTTGTTTCAAGCACACAAAGGTAAACATTTTTTGCTTATGTTATCATCTAAAAACGAGGAATCTATAAAAAAATTCGTCCTCTGCTCATTTCTATCAATGAGCAGAGGACTTAAGCCAAAAGGCACGATTTGTGATTCTAATAAAGAAAGTTGTCCTATAGAATAAAACAGTGTAGAGATTATATCATACTTACTTGTCTATAACACCTCTCTACATTATTTTATGCCATCGTCACGAGGGTTTGTCTAATGCATGCCTTAGCTTAGTCCTTAATGAAGTTAATAATGCGTAAATAATTATCGGTCTAAGATAAAGCCTTAAAGGTGCAATAATCCGATGCAAAGATACAGAGTATTTAGCACATAGCAAAACATTGGTACTAAAAAACAGCTGTCGAAGCGTTTCAACAGCTGTTCTCAATTTATAATCAAAATAAAACGTTTTGCTTACGTTGCGAAGCATCGGGAGTGTGTCGGACTCACTCCATCAGTTTGCGGTAGCGGCGGCGGGGAAGCTCCTTGCCGTCGTTGCGGGCGCGCTTGTAGTCTTCGTAGTCGGAGTATGAGCCCTGATAGAAGACGACTTTGCCGTCGCCCTCGAAGGAGAGAATGTGGGTGCAGATGCGGTCGAGGAACCAGCGGTCGTGGCTGACGACGACAGCACATCCGGCGAAGTCGTCGAGGCCTTCCTCGAGGGCGCGCAGGGTGTTGACGTCGATGTCGTTGGTAGGTTCGTCGAGGAGCAGGACATTGCCTTCTTCCTTGAGAGCCATGGCGAGGTGGAGACGGTTGCGCTCGCCGCCCGAGAGGACGCCGATTTTCTTCTCCTGGTCGGCGCCGGTGAAGTTAAACTTCGAGAGGTAGGCGCGGGCGTTGACATCGCGACCACCCATGCGGAACGATTCGACGCCCTGCGAGATGACCTCGTAGACGGTCTTTTCGGGCAGGAGGTCGTGGTGGGTCTGGTCGACGTAGGCTATCTTGACGGTCTCGCCGACGTCGAAGCTGCCGGCGTCGGGTTTCTCCTGACCCATGATGAGGCGGAAGAGGGTTGTCTTGCCGGCGCCGTTGGGGCCGATGACGCCGACGATGCCGTTAGGCGGCAGCGAGAAGTCGAGGCCGGCGAAGAGCTGTTTCTTGCCGTAGGCCTTGGCCAGGCCGGTAGCCTCGATGACCTTGTTGCCAAGACGGGGACCGTTGGGGATGAATATCTCGAGACGCTCTTCTTTCTGTTTCTGGTCTTCGTTGAGCAGTCGGTCGTATGACGACAGACGGGCTTTGCCCTTGGCCTGACGGGCCTTGGGAGCCATTCGCACCCACTCGAGCTCGCGCTCGAGGGTCTTGCGGCGTTTGCTGGCCTGCTTCTCTTCGAGGGCCATGCGCTTTGTCTTCTGGTCGAGCCACGATGAGTAATTTCCCTTCCAGGGTATGCCTTCGCCGCGGTCGAGCTCGAGAATCCAGCCGGCGACATGGTCGAGGAAGTAGCGGTCGTGAGTGATGGCTATGACGGTGCCTGGATACTGGTTGAGATGCTGTTCGAGCCAGTCGATTGACTCGGCGTCGAGGTGGTTGGTCGGCTCGTCGAGCAACAGGACGTCGGGCTGCTGAAGCAACAGGCGGCAGAGGGCCACTCGGCGGCGCTCGCCACCCGAAAGGGTCGAGATCTTCTGGTCGTCGGGCGGACACTGCAGGGCGTCCATGGCGCGCTCGAGTTTCGAGTCGATGTTCCAGGCGTCGACGGCGTCGAGCTTATCCTGGAGCTCGGCCTGACGGGCGATGAGGGCGTCCATCTTGTCGGGGTTCTCGAGCACTTCGGGGTCGCCGAAGCTGAGGTTGACGGCGTCGTACTCGGCCATTAGGTCCATGATGGGCTGAACGCCTTCGCGCACGACCTCGATGACGGTCTTGTCGGGGTCGAGCTTGGGGTCCTGCTCGAGGTAGCCGACGCTGTAGCCGCTGTCTCTTATACACATCTCCGAGCCCACGAGACGTAGAGGAAT
>CALZQD010000300.1 GCA_945828175.1 uncultured Bacteroidales bacterium
GATAAAAGCGCCGGCAAATGACCGATAAATGGATAACCCTGATTTATGGTTTACTCCCCCTGACGTAAAATGATTATTGCAGAACCGACTCTCACCAAACCGATGTCAAACGCACATTGACATCGTTGGAATAATATTGTAGGGCTGTGCCATGGCACAGCCACCGAACGTCTGCAGCCTGTGCTATTAAAGAGCGGCCTTGCTCTCCTCCTCGAGGCCGTGTGGGGGGCGTGTGGAGCGCCTTGTGGGGCATAAAACGCAAGCAGCGAGAGCTGATTGCCCTCGCTGCCAAATTTAATTTTATGAATTTATGCTTTTAATTGTGCATTATCGAACGATGATTTTCGAGGCTTTGGCGCCCTGACGGCGGATGTAGAGGCCGGGAACGAGGTTGTCGCTGTTGACGCGCACGCCGTTGAGGTTGTAGAATTCGACGGGAGCGTTTTCGTCAGCAATGACGATGTCGGCTACGCCCGAGTTGTCGACGGCGACGTTCTCTTTGCAGTAGAAGCGTACGTTCTCGTATTTGAAGAGGTCTTTGGCTGTTGCTTTGTCATGGGCGATGATCGTGCCGAAGTCGAGAACCGAGTTGGGGTTGTCGTCGCGTTTGTCGACATCCCAGCTGACGTCGCGGATGAGTCCTTCGATGGCTGCTTCATGAGTTTCGGTTGTCAGGGCAGCGGCGACACCGCCGATGGTGATGTTCTGGTCTTTAATCGAAGCTTTCTTGGCAGCGTCGTCAATGTCGACAGTGATGGGATTGTCCCAACCGCTGCGGAAAGCGTTGTAGATTGTGACTTTCTTGCCGTCGCTGATAGCGTGGACCATAGTCTGCTCTTTGTCGTCTGCGTTGACTACGCCGTCGCCGTTGACGTCGCCGGGCCAGTATTCCATTTCGCCGTGGCCGAGGTAGAAGCGCGAGTTGACGCCGATTTCCATCCAGCCTACAAATTTGCCCTCGACGTCATATGCGATATAGCCCCAGATGTCGTCGGTAACGATTTTTGTGATTTTGCCGTCGTGGAGCTCGAAGGTGCCGGTGAACGGACGGTCGCGGTTGGGCTGATATTTACCGTCGACGATGTCTACAGCTGTGAAATAGATGTCGAGACCGGGGTCGTTATAGTCGTCGGGATCAACGTAATAGACGCAGGCGAAGCGCGAAGGAATCGTGATTGTGCCGGCGTCTTTGTCAACGTGGCCTTTGAGGATGGCGTTGAGCAGAAAGAGGTAGCCGATGTTGACGTCGCCCTCTTTTTCGGCGAAGTAGTCTTCGACAATCATAGGCTGCTCATAGCAGTTGCCGAAAGGCTTGTTGCCGTCTTCGGGGTTGGGTATCGGGCTGTAATACTCGAGCGCATAGCGTCCCATGACTTGCTTGTCGAGGTCGGTGATCTGGAATGCATTTTCTGACGCGGCCTTGGCGGGAGCCTTGTGGGTGATAGGCTGGTTGGCCGAAACGATGCGCCGTGCTGCGGGAGCGGCTGCCACTGATGCTGCAGCTAAAATGACTGCGAGAGCTGAAAGGTAGAATTTCTTCATAAGACTAAGTGTAGTTATTAGATGAATGAAAAAATGTAAGTTATCCGGAAAAACTGTCGCAAAGATATGCAATTTATTGTAAAAAGGAAATAAAAATGCAGAAAAATATTTCGCAATGTCATAAATTTTGCGAAATCGCTTCATTTTAGCAAAATAAAAACGGCCGCCGCACTTATTGTGCGCGGCAGCCGTCGGCTTAACTGTCAAATAACCTGTTTAGTCTTTCTTTGCTTTATTGCGGTCGCATTTGTCGCGATTGCCTTTGTTGCAGTTGCCGTTGTGCATGGCCTGGTGCTTTCTGCCGCGGTTACCGTCCTTATGGATGTCAGCTTTGTGGCCGCCGCGGTCAACGAAGCTGTTCTCGAGGAAAGTGACATACTGCTCGGGAGTGAGGATGCCCTTCACCTTGGCCAGGAAATCGCGCTTGCCCTGACGGCAGTCGGGACGCTGGCCCTTGTCTTTGCGCTCGCCGCGTTTGCAGGCTGCGCTGTCTTTGCCGCAGGGCTGTGAGGCGCGTAGCGCTTCGAGCTGAGTCTTCTGCGACTCGGTGAGGTTGAGACCCTCAAAGGGATTGGGGCAGGGGCGAGCCTTGCGGTCGCACTGTTTCTGCTCACATCTTACTTTCTGATTGCACTCGCAGCCTTTGCGGCACTCGGGAGCTTTATCGTTGGCGGCAAACGAGCCGAAAGTCACAGCTGAGAGGGCGAACATCGCCAAAATAAATTTCTTTGTCATTTCGTTTTAAATTTAGATTGTTGTTTGTATTATTCGTTATTTGTTTTATCGATTGTCTGGTTTTTAGACATCGAAAAACGGGTGAGGTTTAACCGCCTCAATGGACTTAACTTTTTTTTAAGTCCGGCGCGCCGGGGCTGTGTCGCCGCCGTTTTTTATTTCATGAAGCCTTCAATCTTGCTGTAGAGTGCGTTGCCGTCGATTTCGCCGCTATAGCGCCATGCTTCCTCGCCGTCGCGGTAGATGATGAAGGTGGGCACGGTGTCGGCGCCGACGCGGTCGGCGAGCTCTGAATTCTCATCGATATCAAACTGATAGACGGGCACGCGGCTGCCGATGAGCTCCTTGATGTCGTCGACGATGGGCATCATGCGGCGGCAGTGAGGGCACCACGAGGCATAGAATTCGAC
>CALZQD010000301.1 GCA_945828175.1 uncultured Bacteroidales bacterium
CCTTATCATCTGACCGTTACCAGCGCTGATAATGGACCTTTGACGGGTCCCATTTGTCTTTAGGCTCCTGGTCGGCAACGGGATAGCCGACGGCTATAATGCACATCGGCACGACTGAGTCGGGGAGTGCGAGCGCTCGTGATACATTGCCGACGCGTTCGGCGATGGGGTAGACGCCCGTCCAGACGGCACCGAGGCCGAGGGCGTGAGCAGCCAGGAGTATGTTTTCGGTGGCTGCCGAGCAGTCTTGCACCCAGAAGTCGCGGCCTTCGCCCTCGATGGCACGCGACATGTCGCCGCAGACGGTTATGGCGGCCGCGGCAGTCTTCAGACGGGGTTGGAGGGTAGCGAGGCTGTCGAGGGCATCGCGGCCGGTGGTGACGACAAACGCCCACGGCTGTTTGTTGACGGCTGTAGGCGCGGCCATGCCGGCTTTGAGCAGGGTCTCGAGAGTGTCGGCGCTGATCGGGCGGTCGGTATATTGTCTGACACTCGTGCGTGTCATGATGTTGCCGATGACAGCCCGGGCGGCGTCGGTCGATGTCAGAGCGGAGGTCTCTGACGGGGTTGTTGTGCATGATGATGCGGCGAGCAGCGCGGCGCCAGTGATGAGGAGTTGTAATTTTTTCATTTTTTCAGTTGTCTTGAAGTCCGAAGCAGCGTTTGACGGCGTCGCGGATGCGTGTGGCGCCCGGCGCTTCGGTGCGCAGGATTTCTATGATGGTTGCGATATATTCTTCTTTGTTTTTTAGGCCGCACATTGTCGCGACGTTGCTCGACGGTATCATCGACTTGCGGTTGTAGACCTTCAGCACTGCCCGGTAGTTGCCGCTGTTGACGTAGCTGTGGAATTTCAGGCAGAGGCTGTCGTAGATGCCCCGCGGGTCGAGTTCGTCGCGTATGCCGTCGAGATGGCGCTCGAGCTGGGCGATGTTGGCGAACTTTCGGTCGATGCGGCACTCCATCAGCCGCTTGACGCGGTGGCGGGTGTGCATCAGCGCCTGATCTTTGAGCTCGCCGGCAAATTGGTTGATGATGGCTTTGCGCACGCGGTCGAAGACCCGCGCGGCATTGTGGCCGCGGGCTTCGGCGACGGCTTTGATGACCTCCTCGAGCATCAGAATATTCTCGATTTCGGCTACTTCCGGCACCATGATGCGGTGGTTCCTGAGATATGCCACTTCGTTCTCGTCGCGGCGGTCGCGGTCGACGATGCCCGTCGAGTCCATGTGGTGAAGGGCGTTTAGGTCGTTGAATGTGCGCGTCGCCTCGATGACCTTGTTGCAGCTGCCGAGCGACTTGACCGTGTAGTCTTTGAAGATGAGCGGATAAAGCTTCGAGTCAATCGAGTGGATGCCGTCGCCCTCGATGAAGAGCACGGGCTTGCGCGCGCCGATGATGGTTTTATAGACGTCTTCGCTCAGGGTCGAGGCGTCTTCGATGACCTCATAGTCCCAGGCCACGGCTGCCGGATCGTAGGCCTTGACCCACACGGCGCAGACGTGGTTGAGCGACGAGGCGAAGTCGAGGTCGTGGGTCGTGTAGACAAAGCGGCAGTCGGGCCTGAGCAGTTCGATGCGCGACCACAGCGAGAGCATCATTGTCGGGTGGAAGAACATCTCGGGGCTGTTGACGAAAATCACGCCGTCCTTCGGCGCGTAGAGCACTCCGGCGATGTGATATATCGTGGCGCGTTCGCCGTCCGACAGCTTTTTGGCCGAATATAGGTCGCTGTCGTTGTCGCGGCTGAACTCGAAGCTGCCGCTGTCGACCGTTATGCGGTTGCCGGGAAAAACCTCCTGCCAGAGGCTTATCAGCGTGTCGAGGCGAGTCGGCTCGAGGGTCAGGCTGCTGTCGCCCGATGCGCGGCGCAGCTTGTAGCTCAGCAGGTTGAGCATCTCGTCGTGGAGCAGACGGCTCATAAGCTTTTCGAGCGACAGGGGGCTGTCGGGATTATATAGGCCGTCGAGGGCCGAGAGGCGGCAGGCTTTTTCGCCTAACGAGTCGGCGAGGCTGTCGGCAAAAAGCGTCTTGCCCGCGCCGTTGGCGCCGATGACGAGCATGCGCCGCACACCGTCGCTGACAGCCGTTTTCTGTGATGATTTATGCTTTGGAAGGTCCATATGGCAGGTTCATAATCACAAAGATAATCACTTTTTTTGATTTGGGGGCTGAAGTGTGCTGATTTTTATGTACTTTTGCAGGTTGAAAGAAAATCCAATAGTGTATGCAAAAAATCAGAAACATCGCTATCATCGCCCACGTCGACCACGGTAAGACGACGGTAGTAGACAAAATGCTTCTTGCCGGCAACCTTTTCAGAGACAATCAGAATGCCGGCGAACTCATTCTCGACAATAACGACCTCGAACGTGAACGTGGCATAACAATCCTGTCGAAAAACGTTTCGATAAATTATAAAGGCTATAAAATCAACATCATCGACACTCCGGGACACGCCGACTTCGGCGGCGAGGTCGAGCGTGTGCTCAACATGGCTGACGGCTGTCTGCTGCTCGTCGACGCCTTCGAGGGCCCGATGCCTCAGACCCGTTTCGTGCTTCAGAAAGCCATTCAGATTGGTCTGAAGCCCGTTGTCGTCATCAACAAGGTCGACAAGCCCAACTGCCGTCCCGACGAGGTGCAGGAGATGGTCTTCGACCTGATGTTCA
>CALZQD010000302.1 GCA_945828175.1 uncultured Bacteroidales bacterium
CGGAAGGGCTTGTCGCGGTAGATTGGCGTCGATTTGACGGCCTGGTCATTGCGCTTGGCGGGGCGTTTGCCGTTCTGAGGTCTGCGGGGCGCGCTGTCGCGGTCGGCTGAAGGGTCGCGGCGGGTGCGGGTGCGCGTCTCGGTCTTATAATCGTCGATTGAGATGTCGAAGTTATCCATTGCAGTAATGTGGTGTGTGTTTATTTAATAGCTTGTTAACAAGCTCTTTGGTTTAATTTACTTTTAGAAAGAAGCGAGGCGGGCGATGGTCTCGCGGGGATTGTCGCTGCCGAAGACAGCCGAACCGGCCACGACGATATCGGCTCCGGCGTCGGCGACGAGGGGCACGGTGTCGAGATTGATGCCGCCGTCGACCTCGATGAAGGCGTCAGAGCCGCTCTCGGCGATGAGTTTGCGGAGCTTGACAATCTTGAGCAGCACATGGTTGATGAATTTCTGACCGCCGAAACCCGGATTGACGCTCATCAGCAGAACCATGTCGAGGTCACCGATGATGTCTTCGAGGAGCGAGACGGGCGTGGCCGGATTGAGCGTGACGGCGGGTTTCATGCCGGCGGCGCGGATGGCCTCGACCGTACGGTGGAGATGGGTGCATGCTTCGAGGTGGACGTTCATATACTCGGCGCCGCAGTCTCTGACCTGCGAGATATATTTCTGCGGCTCGACAATCATGAGATGGACGTCGAGCGGCTTGCGGGCGATTTTCGATATCGATTTTATGACGGGGAAGCCGAAGGAGATGTTGGGCACGAAGACGCCGTCCATCACATCGAGGTGGATGAGGCCGGCCTCACTCTCGTTGACCATCTCGACATCGCGGCCGAGGTGGAGGAAATCGGCAGAAAGTATTGAAGGGGCTACTATCATTTTTTAGCGTTTTAACGTTTTTTGATGTCGGCCTTGAAGGCGTTCCAGAGGATGAAAACGACGCAGAGGCCGCAGAGAATCCAGCCGCCGAGCGACAGGTAAGAGTTATATTTCTCGACAGCAGCAAAGAGCTGGTCGTAAGGGACATGTTTGGCGAGGAACCATCCGAGGCCGGCGAGAATGGCATTCCAGAGCAGGGCGCCGAGGCCTGTGAAGATGACGAAGACGCCTATATTCATCTTCGAGAGGCCGGCGGGGATCGAAATCAGCTGGCGCACGGCGGGAATCAAGCGGCCGATGAAGGTCGAGACGGCGCCGTGTTTGTCGAAGTAGGCTTCGGCATGCTCGACCTTGGCGCGGTCGATGAGGCAGGCGTGGCCAAAACGCGAGTCGGCAAACTTGTAGACTATCGGGCGACCGATCCACAGCGAGAGGTAGTAGTTGATTAAGGCGCCGACGATAGCACCGGCGGTAGCGACGAGGACGATGAGATAGATATTCATGTCGCCCTTAGCCACAGCGAGATAGGCGGCCGGCGGCACGACAACCTCAGAGGGGAAAGGGATAAACGAGCTCTCGATGACCATGAAGAGGAACACGAAGAGGTAGCTTGCGTTGTCGACAAACCACTGAAAAAAAGCTGCCGCGTCAAACAGCGACAGTGTTATCATAAGATCTTCCATTGAGACGTAAAATATATATTTTATGCAAAAATACAAATAATCGGTCAATCAGAGGCCTGCGCCGCGGATTTTTTCGACTGACAACAAGTTTATTTTTTATTAATCACAAATAATAATCGACTTGCGAGTCGAGTTGAAATTGAAACTAAAAATGGCTCAATGGTTAGCTAAATCGATGTCTTACAGACATCTTTGCCTCTATACTGCATACCGGGCACATCTCAGCCTTCGGCCTCGATGCGCCCGGTTATGAACTCGCAGACGTCCTGCCGGACGTCATTTGCATGCACTTAATCTAATATGCCGGTTTTAAATAAATTAATAATATCAGTGGTTATTCTTCGGTTTCGATGAAAATTTGTTCGTCACCTTTGCCTATTTTCTTATCAATCGACTTCGTAGAATTGGCAATGCTTGCAAGTGCAAGGCAATTTTCAGCCAAGAAACGCGAAAAGACTACGATTATATAGCCAAAAATCGGGCATGCCAACAATGACACAAAATTAATCCTTGCTCCAATCACATAACGCAATTCATCGCCAGCAAAAATCAAAGCTATCAGGACAATAGCGAAGCCTCCAACGCCTATAAGTATGCCCATCCATTCGCCTATGGTCTGAAGCATGTTAGCCACAACCGGTATGGCGATAAACCTTGACGACTCACCTGCATCGAGTTTCAAAGTCTGACTGCGCTTGAACCAAATAAGGAAGCAGATGTATGCCAATGCGATAGAAATCAAAATAATCAAAATGGCAGCAAAACGAGTCGAGCCATTCATATAGCGCCATCCATCACTTATGAAACTGATAAATGAAATGGGAATAGTGATGTTCAGTACGCCGAAGAGTATATAGAGCCATTTGAACGGCTGGCGAAAAAACGCGCCGGAATCAATATACTTTAACACGGGATCGATGATGTTGAGAATTTTGTTATTTTCCATGATAAATTAGACTTTAAGTTGTACATTTGTTAAAAAAAGCAGACTTAATACGCAAATGTAATGATTATATTTAGAGCCTGTTTCATAATAAATGTTAAAGCAGAGGCGGGCAGTCATTGAG
>CALZQD010000303.1 GCA_945828175.1 uncultured Bacteroidales bacterium
CCGCGAATGTCAGTCCGGTCGCTTCTGGGAAGCGGTCGCAGGCCTTTTCGAGCGTGTATTCGGGTGAACATTCGAGCGGATTGCCGTCTTTGTCGAAGAATCGGCAGAGGAAGCCCACCGTCGGCAGTTCGGCGAAGGGGTCGGCGAATGCTGTCGAGAACATCGGCAGGGCGTAGAGGTCTGAGTTGCCGGCCTCGATGAAGGGGAATAGCGACGACCCGTCGACGCGCTCGCCGAGCGTAAGTATCGTCTCGAGATAGTCGAGGTCGTTAATAATGAAATTGAGAGTCTTGAGGCGGCCGTCGGCTGCGGGATACATGAAGTTGACACATTCGACGCCGTTGTCGGTGATATATCTCACGATATCTTCGCGCGTAAACGTGTCGGGCATTTTCTTCAGATACGCCGCGACAGGATTTTTGGTTAATGTGAGTTTTTTATCCATGGTAAATCTATTAGGTCGTTATGCTTTTTTTGCAAATATACTTAATTGAATTTGATGTTGCAAATAAGCTTAGGATAGTTTAACTTTGTAGTATAATGAATTAAAACAACTACATATGAAAGTACTACTTATAAACGGCAGCCCGCATCGCGACGGCAATACTTCGATTGCTCTTGCCGAGGTTGCCCGCAGCCTTGAAAGCGAAGGAGTTGAGACAAAGACCATCTGGATAGGCAACAAGCCCGTTCAGGGCTGTATCGCCTGCTACAAATGCTATCAGCTCGGCCGCTGTGTCTTCCACGACGACATCTACGAGGAGCTCCACGCCGCTGTCGCCGAGTGCGACGGCCTGATTGTCGGCTCGCCGACCTATTATGCCGGTCCCGCCGGCTCGCTCTGCGCCGTCCTCGACCGACTCTTCTACTCGTCGGCTCCGCTGCTCAGAGGCAAGCCCGCCGCTGCCGTCGTTGTCTGCCGCCGCGGCGGTGCGAGCGCCAACTTCGACCGCCTCAACAAATATTTCTCTATTATGAGCATGCCCATCGTGACCTCGCAGTACTGGAACAGCGTCCACGGCCGCGATATCGGCGAGGCCCGCGAGGATGCCGAAGGCCTCCAGACGATGCGTGTTCTCGGCCGTAACATGGCCTGGCTGCTCAAGTCAATCAACAATCCGTCGTCGTCCGCGCTGCCCGATCCCGAGCCACGCATTGCCACAAACTTCATCCGCTGATTCTCATGGCCGCACCTAAGATTGTAATCCTCGACGGCTACGTCGCCAACAGCGGCGACCTGTCGTGGCAGGGCATCGCTTCGCAGGGCAATCTGGTTGTCTACGACCGCACGGCCCCTGATGAGGTCATCGCCCGCTGCGCCGGCGCCACCGCCGTTTTCACCAACAAGGTCGTCATCGACGCCGCCATCATCGCCGCGCTTCCCGAGCTGCGTTTTATCGGCGTCCTCGCCACAGGCTATAACAACGTCGACATCGAGGCCGCGCGCCGTGCCGGTATCGTCGTCAGCAACGTCCCGGCCTACAGCACAATGTCGGTCACACAGCTCGTCTTCGCCATGCTCCTGACAATCTGCAACCGCGTCGGCGACTATTCGGCGAGCGTCGCCGAAGGCCGCTGGGCTTCGTGCGAAGATTTCAGCTACCGCCTCGGCCCGATTGACGAACTCGACGGCAAGACCATGGCCGTCTACGGTCTCGGCAACATCGGCAAACGCGTGGCCGCCATCGCCGCCGCTTTCGGTATGCGTGTCGTCAGCTTCACATCACAGGCCGCCGAAAATCTGCCGCCATATATCGAGAAAGTCTCGCACGACGAGATGTTCCGCCGGGCCGACGTCCTCTCGCTCAACGCCCCGCTGACGGCCTCAAACCGTCATTTCGTCAATGCCGACACTCTCGCGCTGATGAAGCCGACGGCCATCGTCATCAACACTGCCCGCGGGCCGCTCGTCGACGAGGACGCTCTCGCCGAGGCTCTTGTCTCGGGCCGTCTGGCCTTTGCCGCCGTCGATGTGCTCGACGTTGAGCCGCCGCGCAAGGGTTCGCCGCTCATCGGCCTCCCCAATTGTATCGTGACGCCGCATATCGCCTGGCAGTCGACCGACGCGCGCCGCCGCCTGCTCGATGTCTCGGCCGCCAACCTCCGCGCTTTTCTTGCGGGCGCTCCTCAGAACGTTGTCAGTTGAAGATTGCAGATTATTTCGTAAATTTGCAGTCTGAACTATGATATATCCCGCAACGATTGAAACAAAGATAGGCTTTGACAGCGTCCGCGCGCATATCGCCGAGCGCTGTCAGTCGCCCCTTGGTGTGGCCGAGTGTGAGGCCATGGCTTTTTCTTCCGATTATACGACCGTCATGAGCCGCCTTGGCGAGACGGCCGAGATGCTCGCCATCCTTGCCGGCGACGAGGCTTTCCCCGACGATAACATCAACGACATGACCGCTGCCGTGACCGCCGCGCGCGTCGAAGGCTCGTTCATGTCGCCGGCCGACCTGCTCAGGGTGCGCCTCTCGCTCGCGACCATGGCCGCGATCGCCAAGTTCTTCGCCGCCCATCGCGACGACGAGGGCTCGACGCCTTATCCGCGCCTCGACGCCGTCGCCGAGGGTCTGCAGCCCTTCCCCTGTCTCTTATACACATCTCCGAGCCCACGAGACGTAGAGGAATCT
>CALZQD010000304.1 GCA_945828175.1 uncultured Bacteroidales bacterium
CTTTAGCCGAGACTCAATATAGCAAACGTGAGTTGATGCCACATTGTTTTTGTAAGTCCATTGAAACGTTTACAAAGGTAGAAACTTTTTTTTATTGCGGCAAGTAAAAAACGCAAAAATCCGGCAACCCACGCGGGATTTGCCGGATTTTCGATGTATATGAGCGCTGATTTACGCCAATCAGCGGCCCGAGTCCTTGATTTTGCCGAGGAGATAGTTGTTATACTCGCCGGCTTTGAGGAGGTCTTCGACGGTCAGGTGCATGCGGTAGCGCCAGTAGTGACGCGAATTTGCCGGCACGTTGATCTGCTCTTCGAGAGGATTCTCGCGGCGGAGCTTACCGTCGATCGAGAGCCAGTCCTGAAGCGGCAGGATGCAGAGCATCGAGGGCGACTTGAGGTGCAGCTCGACAATCTGGTCGCAGACCCAGGGCTCGGCGTAGTGAGGCGCCTGGCCGCGGTCGTGGAGAACGTTGTTGAAGAAGCGCTGCGAGGCGGCGCGGTCTTCCTCCCACCACTGGCGTATGCCGCCCATGTCGTGGGTCGAGGTCGTGCAGACGCTGTAGTAGGGATAGCTCCATGTGTCGCCGAACTCGGTGTCGGGGTATTTGGGCATGCGCTGAATTTCGAGCGAGAGAATCTCAAGCTCGCGCATGACGGCGGGAACGCAGGCGGGAATCATGCCAAGGTCTTCGGCACAGACGAGCATGTCGGTCGAATCGATCAGCAGGGGCAGCTTCCACATGGCCTTGCCATACCAGAAGTCGTAGTGACGGCGGTAGAAGAAGTCGTTGTAGAGACGGTCGAAGCACCAGCGCTCGTAGTCGTTCAGGGCCTTGTAGGCGTAGTTGAACTGGGCCGATATGCGCGGATGGTATTTGCCTTTCTCATAGGGATCTTCGATGAAGAGCACGTTCTCGACGAGGCCGAGCAGGCCGTTGCAGAGGCGTGTATTCTTCTCGTCTTTTGGCTGACCGGCGAAATAGTCGGCGATTTTGCGCTGGGTGTCGAAATCAGATTTGAGACGGTAGCGTCCGTCGCCGAGACGCACTAGGAAGCGGCGGCGCGCCTCGTCGGTGTGGTCGGCGAAATATTCCTTGATAAACCAGTCGGCTATGTAGGGCTTGACGTGGTTCTCGGGATTGAGCCAGAAGTCGTAGCTGTTGCGCAGTTCGTCGGGCGTGAACGGCAGGGCGGGATTGAAGACACCGAGGAGGCCGTGGAGAGCGTCCATCGGAATCTGCCAGATGCGGAAGAAGCCGAGGACATGGTCGATGCGGTAGGCGTCGAAGTATTCGGCCATCTTTCTGAAGCGGGCCTTCCACCAGGCGAAACCGTCGCGGGCCATCTCCTCCCAGTTGTAGGTCGGGAAGCCCCAGTTCTGGCCGAGGACCGAGAAGTCGTCGGGCGGCGCGCCGGCCTGGCAGTCCATGTTGAACAGGCGCGGATTGATCCATGCGTCGACGCTGGTGCGCGAGATGCCGATGGGTATATCGCCCTTGAAGGCGACGCCCTTCGAGTGGGCATAGTCGCGAACCTCGCGCAGCTGCTTGTCGAGGTTATACTGGATGTAGCAGACGAAGTCGATGGCCTGACGGTTTTCCTTGACATACGATGCGACTTTCTTGGCATTGTAGACGGCATAGCCTTCCCAGGTCGAGAAATCGGCTGTCTTATAGGCGTCGCGCAGCACGCAGAAGGCGGCATAGGGGATGAGCCAGTCTTCGTTGCGCGAGACGAAATCTTTGTATTCTTTTGACTCGAGCACCTTGGCGCCTTCCTGAGCGAAAATCTCGCGGAAGTATTCGGTCTTGCCGGCATTGACGCGCTCGTAGTCGACCTCGCGGAGGTCGTTGAGCTCGGCTGCGAGGTTCTCGAAGTATTTGCGGCGCTTGGCGTCCTTGAGCTTGCCGAGGGCGTCGGGGCGCAGATACATCGGATGGAGCGCGAAGGTCGAGATGGCGTTGTAGGGATAAGAGTCGGTCCAGGTGCCGGTCATCGTGGTGTCGTTGATAGGCAGAATCTGGATTATCTTCTGACCAGTCAGAGCGGCCCAGTCGACCATCTTCTTGAGGTCGTAGAAATCGCCGACGCCGAAGTCTTCTTCAGAGCGGATAGAGAAGACGGGGATGGCGACGCCCGCGCCCTTCCACGGAGCCATCATGTTGATGAAGCGCATGCCCGAGATGACGGTGACCTCAGACTTGCGGGGCTCGACGTCGAAGCGGCGGTTTTCGCCGCCTTCCCAGGCGACGACCTCGCCGGTGGCACTGTCGACCATGAGGAACTTGAACTCGGTGTCGGGCGTGATGTCGTCGGCGGGAATGTCGACTGTCCAGACAGGAAAGGCGCTGTCACTCATTCTGAGAGCCTTGGCGGGGTTCCATGCGCCGAGCGAGTCAGCGCTGCCCGAGAGAGCCACATGCCAGCCGGGAGCGACCATGGGAGCGCTGACCGACAGGGTGATGTAGCTATTCTTGGGGAGCACGCGCGCCAGGCGTTTCTCGCGACGGCAGATACAATCGGTGAAGGCCGAGGCATAGTAGGGTTTGTCCCAGGGCTGGTCCTGCCCTGTCTCTTATACACATCTCCGAGCCCACGAGACGTAGAGGAAGCTCG
>CALZQD010000305.1 GCA_945828175.1 uncultured Bacteroidales bacterium
GATATATATTTGTCGTTAATTGAATTAATTTGCGCAAATATAACCATTTATCATGGATAAGCAGACCGTAATGACTCCCGCCGAAGAAGACCGTATGATCGAGGAGGCTTTCATGGAGGTGCTCAACGGATATCTGAGCAGCAACCACCGCAAGAAAGTTGAAATCATCGAACGTGCCTATCGCTTTGCCAAAGAGGCCCATAAAGGAATACGCCGCCGCTCGGGCGAACCATATATACTACACCCCATCGCCGTTGCCAAAATAGCCAGTCAGGAGATAGGCCTCGGCTCGACGTCGATATGCGCCGCGCTGCTGCACGACGTCGTCGAAGACACCGACTACACCGTAGAGGACATACGCCAGCATTTCGGCGACAAGATAGCACAGCTCGTCGACGGCCTGACGAAAATCTCGGGCGGCATCTTCGGCGACAAGGCGTCGCTGCAGGCCGAGAATTTCAGAAAGCTGCTGCTGACCATGAGCGAGGACATACGCGTCGTGCTCATCAAGATGGCCGACCGTCTGCACAACATGCGCACGCTCGGGTCGATGGCACCCAACAAGCAGTATAAAATCGCGGGCGAGACGCTCTATATCTACGCCCCGCTGGCTCACCGCCTCGGCCTCTTCGCCATCAAGACCGAGCTCGAGGATCTCAGCTTCAAATATGAGCACCCGGTGGCCTATCAGACTATCACCGAGCAGATAAAGGCGAGCGAGGCACGCCGTTCGGCCGTCTACAGCGACTTCTCGGAGCCTATCAAGAAGCGCCTCGACGAGATGGGGCTCGTCTACGAGGCCAAGGCGCGCATAAAATCGGTCTACTCGATATGGAACAAGATGGAGACAAAGCATGTGCCCTTCGAGGAAGTCTACGACCTCTACGCGATGCGCATCGTCTTCGAGTGTGACGACCCCAATCGCGAGAAGGGCATCTGCTGGTCGATCTACTCGGCCATCACCGACCTCTACCGCCTGCATCCCGACCGCACGCGTGACTGGATCTCGACGCCCAAGGCCAACGGCTATCAGGCTCTGCACCTGACGGTGATGGGCCCCGACGGCAACTGGGTCGAGGTGCAGATACGCAGCCGCCGCATGGACGAAATAGCCGAGAAGGGCTTCGCCGCCCACTGGAAATATAAAATCGGCGAGGGCGACGAGGAGTCGGAGCTCAACGTCTGGCTCAAGACCATCAAAGACATACTCGACAACCCCGAGCCCAATGCCATCGACTTTCTCGACACGCTGAAGCTCAATCTCTTCGCCTCGGAAATCGTCGTTTTCACGCCTACGGGCGAGCTGCTGACACTGCCGGCCGACGCCACGGTGCTCGACGTCGCCTTCGGGCTGCACTCTGAACTCGGCATACACTGCATCGCCGGCAAGGTCAACCATAAACTCGTGCCGCTGAGCCACAGGCTCAAGAGCGGCGACCAGGTCGAGGTACTGACCTCGAAATCGCAGGTGCCGCAGCCCGAGTGGGAGTCGTTCCTCGTCACCGCCAAGGCCAAGACGCGCCTGCGCGCCGCGCTACGCAAGACCCGCATGCCGCTTATCAACCGCGGCAAGGAGATACTCTCGCAGTGGCTCGCCGACAACGGCATCACCGACTCAAACCAGGTGATAACCAAGATTTTGGGCGTCTTTCATGTGCCTAACCGCGACGAGCTCTGCTATCAGCTCGGCGCCGACGAGATTGTTCTCGGCGACTTTCTGGTCAAGACCCTCAAGAAGATAGCCGAGAACAACAACAGCGGCATCTTCTCTAAGATATTCAAGCGCGGCAAGAAAAACGTCGCCGCTGCCGGCGCCGATGAGGCCGAAGAAGCCGAGGTGCCGGCCATCAATCCCAAGGAGGTCTACATCCTCAAGAACGAAGACGGCCGGGCCAACTACAAGCTCGCCGACTGCTGCAACCCCATCCCCGGCGACGACGTCATGGGCTTTATCGACGAGGACGGCCGTCTGGTTGTCCACGCACTCAACTGCCCCCGCGCCCAGGTGCTCAAGGCCGGCTACGGCTCGCGCATCGTGGCCACGCGCTGGCAGGCCGTCAGCGGCAAGTTCTCCGCCCACATCCACATCGAGGGCATCGACCGCTTCGGCATCCTCCAGGAACTCATCCAGATGATATCGACCCATATGGCAATCGATATCCGCAAACTCAATATCGAAGCCAGCGCAGAGGTCTTCGCCTGTGATCTCTGGGTCAGGGTGGCTGACGTCAGCGTTGTCAGCGACCTCTGCGAGAAAGTGCTGACTATCAATGGTGTCAAACAAGCCACACGCATCCAGTAAGCCATGTATCAAGATTTACTGACCAACATAAAGAAACGCGACATCGGCGTGCGCTTAGGCATAGCGCTGCTCGCCGCGGTGCTGATAGTCTATTTCTATCCGCATCCCGAGTCGACCCATTATAATTATGAGGAGGGACGTCCGTGGAACTATGCCAAG
The DNA here is from genome assembly GCA_945828175.1 of uncultured Bacteroidales bacterium. Taxonomy (GTDB): domain Bacteria; phylum Bacteroidota; class Bacteroidia; order Bacteroidales; family Muribaculaceae; genus CAG-873. Next base: position 2,462 of record CALZQD010000305.1, read on the forward strand.
CTCATAGCGCCGTTCGATATACCGATACATCCCGACTCGAACACCATCCGCGCCGCCCGCGACTCGCTGACCGCCAAGTTCGTGCCTGTCTATCAGCTCAATCAGCTCTGTCTCTTATACACATCTCCGAGCCCACGAGACGTAGAGGAATC
>CALZQD010000306.1 GCA_945828175.1 uncultured Bacteroidales bacterium
AGATTCCTCTACGTCTCGTGGGCTCGGAGATGTGTATAAGAGACAGCTCCACAGATCCTCGAGATTATAGCGCTGACGGGCCTCGGGTACAAAGATATGGACGAGCGTGTCGCCATAGTCGATGACAATCCATTCGGCATTCTGATAACCGTCGTAATTATATGGTTTTATGTCGCCGTGTTCCTGCACATACTCGCGGACGCTGTCGGCGATTGCCGCAACCTGCATCGACGAGGTGCCTTCGGCTATGATGAATTTCGATGCCGCGGCCGATTCGATGCGCGACATATCGACTATCGTTATTTTTTTACCTTTACGGTCTGTAATACCTTCGATTATGAGTCCTTGTAAATTGTTGTTATCTGTCATTTAATAGGGTTATATTGTTTCAGGCAACAAAAATAGTGAATTAATTTTAAATATTTCTCTTAAAATAAACAAACGTCGGCGGCTAAAAGATGTCGGCTGTCATTAATTATTCAAAGTGCATCGTTTTTGCCGGGTCGACGCGCGCCGCCGACATCGCCGGCACTATCATAATAGCCCATGCTGCAACAACTATGCCAATATTTATGGCGATGAAGCCGACCCAGTTAAATTCGACCGGGACATAGCGCAGATAGTACATCTCGGGGTCGAGGCTGACCAGCCTGACCTTCTGCTGCACGAAGAGCAGCGCGATGGCGGCGATGTTTCCGATGAGCAGCCCGAGGCCGACGAGCCTCATGCCCATATAGGTGAATATGTTTCTCACTCCCGAGCGCGGCAGCCCGAGTGCGCGTAGCAGGCCTATCGTGCGGATTCGGTCGAGGATTATCATGAACAGACTCGAGACCAGAGTGAAAGCCGCGACGCAAAGCATCAGCACGAAGATTACGACCACGTTGGTGTCGAGCAGACTAAGCCAGTTGAAATAGATGGCGCCGGTCTGATGGATGTCTGACACGGGGTAATATTTTTCAGTCCGGCGGCTGTGGTAGGCTCCTGCGAGGGCGTCTGCAAGAGCTCCCGACGCGGCGTCAATGCTCTCGTCGGGGATGTCTGAAATCTCTATCCTCGTGCCTGTCAGCGAGTCGACTCCGGCAATCTTCTGCAGGCCGTGCAACGAGGCGTAGACCACGACGTTGTCATACTCGCCGAGGTCTGAGCGGTAGATGCCGGCGACGCTGTGGCGGCGCGTCTTGAGCTTGCCGTCGATGAAGAAGCATGAGTAGACCTTGTCGCCGACGGTGAGACCGAGAGCGTCGGCGGCCGTCTGCGAGATGACGATTTCGTTGGCTGTAGATTTATCGCTGTAATCTGGCAAAGCGCCGTCGATGATGTTCGAGCGCTCGAATGTCGTGTCGTGCCGGCTGTCGTGACCGACGAAGACGACGCCCGAGAAGTCGTTGTCGGTCTTCAGTATGCCCGGCTGCTTCAGCGTCAGCGACAGGGGCGCGGCGATGCCTGTCCCGGCCGCAGCCTGCTCAATGACGGGCGACATCTCTATATAGTCTTCGAGCGAGTTTGACGCGGGGTCGTAGGCCGGCTCGACAAAGACTTTGGCGTCGAATCCGGTGAGCTTCGAGGCTATTTCGTGCTTGAAGCCGATGACGACAGCCAGGGTCAGCTCCATGATGATTAAAGCCAAGGCAACGCCAGCGACGGCGATGACGACACCTGTCGACACGCTGCTGCCCTCTGAGCCAGTGAGTTTTAACTTATGTGATATCCAGAGCTGTAGATTCATTACGGCAACAAAGTTAACTCTTTAGCTTATTAGGACTCATTTAATTTATGTTAATTTTGGCGCCGATTGTCGTGTCTTATTTGAAATCAGTTTAAACAAACCTCCGAAAAATTTTATTTTTCCGTCAAAAATTTGCAACTTTGCGCTCCAAATTCATGTCGGTATGAGATTATCAGAATTAAAAACAGGCGAGAGCGGCATTGTCATCAAGATTCTCGGTCACGGAGCCTTCAGAAAACGAGTCATGGAAATGGGCTTTGTCAAAGGTCGTCCGGTCGAGGTCGTGCTTCACGCGCCGCTCAAAGACCCTATCAAATATTCGATAATGGGCTACGACGTGTCGCTGCGCGCTTCGGAGGCTCACATGATTGAAGTCGTCAAGATCGACGACGAGACGCCCGTCGCAGGCGTGACCGGCTCGGGCACCGTCAGCGAGAGTGACCACGCAGCCAACAGCGTCGACCGGCTCGTCGACAGCAGCCGCCACATAATCAACATAGCCCTCATAGGCAATCCCAACTGCGGCAAGACCTCGCTCTTCAACACCCTCTCGGGCATGAAGGAGCATGTCGGCAACTACAGCGGCGTCACCGTCGACGCCAAGGCCGGCAAATTCGAGTATAACGGCTATAAATTCAACATCATAGACCTCCCCGGCACCTACTCGCTCGCGAGCTATTCGCCCGAAGAGCTCTATGTGCGCACCTATCTGCACGACTATACCCCCGACGTCATCGTCAACGTCGTCGACACGTCGAACCTCGAGCGCAACCTCTACCTCACGACCGAGCTCATCGACATGGACCGCAGCATGGTCATCGCCCTCAACATGTACTGTCTCTTATACACATCTCCGAGCCCACGAGACGTAGAGGAATCTCG
>CALZQD010000307.1 GCA_945828175.1 uncultured Bacteroidales bacterium
AACTCGCCTCAAACTATGCAACCTCTGATTTAACATTTATTATGAAACAGGCTCTAAATCTTCAAAACGATAGGCTGCGCCCGATTTGAGCGCAGCCTATCGTTTTTAGGAGTTATCACTCCACAAAGAGTATCGAGGGGACGGATTTTTTACCGTTGAGGAAGTAGACGGCACGAATCTGGCCGACTCCGGCGGGAAGTGCGAACGGCGCTTCGTAAACCGCCGACGCATCCGTCGGATTGGTCCCATCGAGAGTATACCTGATCTCGCCCATGCCGGGATAGGCGCCGTTGAGCATGACTTTGCCGTCGGCGATTTTTATGCCGGGCTGGCGTAGGTGGTAGTTGTAGCCGCGTGATTCCCAGACGGGTATCTCGCGAACGATAACGGCATTAAAGGCTGCGTCGCTGTAGGTGCTGTCGGCGTCCCAGGCTCGCTCGGCCATACCGAGCATCTTGGGCAGCAGGAGCGCTTCCTGTGTCTGCGGGTCGCGCAAGGTCTCGGCCCAGAGCTGGCCGGAGATGCCGAAGATTTTGCTCTTGTCGCCGGGCTTGACTTCGACGAGGCGCGAGGGATAACCGGCGAGGGCGTCGAATTCATCGACCGTGCCACCCCAGGTCAGGCCGAGTTCGTGGGGATGCCAGCTGTAGGCCATATCGAGATAGAAGTGATTAACATTACTGAGTATCAGCGGATAGCCGCCTTCGAGAGCCTGACGCGAATGCGAGTCGGGCTTAGTCGACGACTGGGTCCAGCTGTTGACCGAATAGACATTAGGCGCGACAGCGGCGTTGTATTCGGCGGGATGACCCGACGAAATCTCCTGCCAGCCGGCCATCTTCACGCCTTTCGAGGCGAGATAGTCGTTGATGCGGCGAATGAAGCGGGCGTGAACGGCCTTTTCGCTGTCAAGACCTTCAGCCGCCATAATTTCGCTGACGGCGCTACTGCCGCTCCAGGCATTGTGCGGCACTTCGTCGCCGCCGATATGAATGGCGGGCAATTCGACGCCGGCGCGTTCATAAAGCTCGATAACGCCATCGAAGACCTTGGCCATGAAGTTATAAGTCGATTCGAGCGCGGGATTCATCACATTGTCATGGAAAGCCTGGGCGCTGGTATAGACCGACGTGTCGCCGTCTTCAGTCAGGCGCAGCGAGGCGTCGCCGGTGCGGCGGTAGCGGTTCTCCATGGCCTTGATGGCGGCGCGGGCGTGACCGGGCGATTCGATTTCGGGCAGCACCTTGATGCCGAGCGAGTCGGCATACTGAAGCATATCTATGAAGTCTTCGGCCGTAAAGTAGCCATTGCTCGAATTATTGAGATTGGCGGGATTGCCGTCGCCTGTAAAAAGCTGAGCGAGAAAGTCATGCTCGTCGAGGGTATAACCGCGGCGACCGCCGACAGCGACGAGTTCGGGCAGACCGGGGATGTCGACGCGCCAGGCTTCGTCGTCGGCGAAATGGAAGTGGAGATGATTGAGGCCATAGCGCGCCATCATGTCGAGGATGCGCTTCATCTGCGCGGGAGTCTGATAGTTGCGCGCGATGTCGATCATCAGACCGCGGTATTCAAAGTCGGGAGCGTCCTCGATGACGGCCGCGGGGACAGTCTCGCCAGTAAAGCCCTCGACGAGGGCGCGGCAGCGGTTCATCGCGAGCTTCATCATCTTGGCCGGCGCGACGACGCGGGCGGTGTCGCCGCTCACTATTATATTATATGTGTCGCCGTCGCCATCGGCCGTCTCGGCGACAATGACAGGCTTGGCCGAGGCAGTGCCGCCTGTCAGAGTGACTTTTTTGAATGATGGGACGACGTCGTAGACTCCGGCCGCGCCGCCGGCAAGCGCCTCGTTGACATCGTAAAACTTATCGCCGTAAGGCATACGGTCGCGCTTGGCGGTCGACCAGAGGCGGCGGTCAGCCGTAATGTCGCCGATGGTATAGTCGGTAGGCGCCGTCGAGCCGTCGGCCATGACGATATGAACACCGCCGGGCACATAGCGCATGCTATGCAGAGCCGCGCGGGTCATGATGTCGACAAAGACCGTATCGCCCTCGGCGGCAGCCTTGAAGCGAGGCGAGGCGACGCAGTAGTAGCCGGGGACAATCTCAATGAGCGTATCTTCAGCGTTGAGGCAGCTCATCTTGCGGGCGAACTGGTTGAATGCCAGGCGGTCGAAATCAAGATTGCCGCTGACGGCAAAGCGCTGGATATAATAATCGCCGACACTGTCGCGTTCGTTGCCGAGCGACTGCCAGGCGACGGTTGTAGTCATCGTAGCCTTCGAGCAGGCGCCAACGAGCGCCACACCGGCCAAAAGCAAAGGTATCAATCTTGATTTCATGGTAATTAAGAGTTAGTTAAAGAAAATTTGAAAGTTTTCTGCAAATATACAAAAAAAGCCCGCTCAGAGGAGAGACGGGCCGTGAAAAGGTCATCTAAGTGGTGGTTTTGGGTTTTTAATAAAGTCAGTAAAATGCCTTTTCTTGCTCTTAAAACACCCCGCCCCGCAGAATGGTTCATAATCTCATATTTTTTCAGAATTATCCGAGTTCTCAAAGCTATCCGATAATTCCGAAATTTCCGATATCTCCGAGT
>CALZQD010000308.1 GCA_945828175.1 uncultured Bacteroidales bacterium
AGGCGGTTGGTGATGCGCGTGCGTGCGGCGCTGAGCGAGTCGACCGAGTAGCGCATCTTCGAGAAGAGATATGGGTCTTTGCGCGCCAGCGAGTCGATGAGTGCGGTCAGGCGACAGGTGTCGGGCATGAGCATCATCGTGTCGATGGGATATGCCTTGCCCGGGTCGATGGTATATCTGATGGCGGCCTTCTTTTTGTTTTTGCCTTTCAGCAGTTCGTAAGTGGCCGTGCCTCTGAAGTAGCCGTTGTTGTCGAGCATCTCGTCTATCATCTTCACCCTCACCTCGGGGCGGACGTCGGAGACGAGCACAGGCTCCTCGACAAGTTTCTCGTAGATCCAGTGCTTGAAGCCTTTGGGCGGATTGGGCCAGTTGTTGTAGACCCACAGGCCGAGAGGGAACGGGTAGCGCCACGACAGCAGCTTCCAGTAGTTGTTGGGGGCAACGTCGACAGTCGAGGCGATTGTCGATTTCAGGGCCGCCGGCACGAAGATCGAGTCGTTGCTGTATCTGACGGCCTTCGTGCCCGTGTAGAGCAGCTCGCCCTCAGGTATGCGCCGCGTGGTCGAACATGCCGACACAATCAGCACTATCACGGCCGCGACGACGGCAGCCGCCTTCATGCCGCTCGCAGGGGCGCTATTTTGTGACTTTGTTCTTTTCATCGTCGGTAATGGCTTCGTTGTTGACAGTTTCGTCGACGGCGGTCGGCTCGTCTTTTTTCTTCTTGGGCCGGAGGAAGTTGAACATCTGGCTCATGCGGCGCAGCTTGCGGCGGTAGACAAAGCCGACGCCGGTCTGCGTCACCTCGCCCTCGAGGATGCTCTCGTAGCCCGTGTGGCGGAAGATGCGCACATACATCGTGCGGCTGCGGTTGAGGAAGTATTCAAACGAGATGTCGTTGATGAGGTTCTGCGAGAAATTCTCGTCGGCGTTGGCGTCGGTCGAGTAGTTGCCGCCGACAACAATCTTTATGCGGTCGTTGAAGAACGACTTCGACACCTGGTAGCTGTAGCTTGTCGCCGTCGACGAAGCGCCGTCGACCGTGCGGTCATACTGGTTGATGCCGAACGAGATGTCGACGCCGCGGATGTTGTTGGCCATCCAGCCGTTGAGCTGCGACTCGAGGAAGGAGAAGAGCGGATTGGCCGACATCTTGGTGTCGCCCTTGGTGTTGCCGCCGGTATAGACGCCGTAGAGCATCATGTTCATGGCCTCGTTTGCTCGCTGCTCGGCGCTCATCGACTCGAGCTCGTTGGCGACGGTGACGTCGTCGTTGGTGGCGAGGTCGAAGGCTACTTTCATGGTGTTGAGCGTACCGGTGACGTTGACGATGACGTCGAAGTTGACGAGTCGCGAGTTCTGGCCCTGCTGGGTGACATTGGCCTTCATGACGTCCATGGCATGGATGTTGAGCGTCGGGTTCATCATGTCGCCGTTGAAAGCCACATAGCTGTTGTTGTAGAAGTTAAACAACTTTTCTGACATAAACGGCGGAGTGTATCTCACGAAGCCCTCGTTGAGGTTCAGTCGTCCCGTGAGGCGTCCGTCGCTCAGGGGCGACATCGCGAAATTGAGCGTGCCCGAGCTCTGGAGCTGCACCTTGTCCTTGCCGTCGCTCGAGAGGTCGACGCTGATTGTCGAGCCGGTGCTGATATTGAGCATGGCGTTGAGCACGAGGGCCATATCGCTCGCAGAGATGCTGTCGGCGAAGGCCACGGCGGTCGTGTCTGTGAAGTTGACAAACTTGACCATGTCGTCGGTCGACTGCGACTGCAGACGGTTGGCGGCATCGGGTATGACGTAGGTGACGTTGGTGCCGGGTTCGATGTCGAGCGTGGCGTCGACGAAGAGCAGGCTCAGGCCGCCTTTGACCGTGGCGTCGAGCGAGATGAAGGCCTTGCCGTAGACGTCGGCTCCCTTCGAGACGCGGCGGGTGTTGACCAATTGCATGTTATTGGCATTGAGCTTGAGGTCGAGCACGGGCGCCGAGAGGCTCTTGAGGTCGACGGTGCCGTCGATTGTCAGCGGATTGTCGTTGACGCCGCTGACTTTGAAGCTGTCGAAGGTCACGAGGTTATTGATTACCGGAATCTCGACGTCGCTGAACTTATAGGGTGTACCTGTCAGAGCGAGTTTGACGGCAGTGTCGTCGAAGTCAAGTTTGCCGTTGAAAACCGGAGCGTCCGAGTCGCCGGTGATGACCATGTTGCCGTTGAGCACGCCCGAGAGCGTCGCAACGCCGGGGGGCAGGAACGGGTTGACCGTGGCGAGCGGGAAGCGTATCATCGAGAAGTCGAGGTTATAGGGGCTCGTCGAGGTCGAGTCGTTGAGGTTGCCGGCGAGGGTGATGGTCTTCTCGCCGTCGATGTAGACGTCAGACTTGGCGTAGAGCGTGCCGCCGGGGCGCGTCGTCAGGTCGAAGTCGGCCTTGATGTCGCCGACGCTCTGGCGTCCGTAGGTAAACTTGTCGAGGGTGACGACGCCGCTGCCGTTGTAGGCGCCGTCGACGGTGTTGACCTTAATGTCGGCGCTGAGGTCGCCCGTCATTGGCCTGTCTCTTATACACATCTCCGAGCCCACGAGACGTAGAGGAATC
>CALZQD010000309.1 GCA_945828175.1 uncultured Bacteroidales bacterium
ACACACTGCATATCGTCGGCAGCGTCAGATGTGTATAAGAGACAGAGGCGGCCTTGGCCTCGTCGCGTTTCTGCTCTGAGATGACGCCCTGGCTGTAGAGGTTCTCCATGCGGGTGTAGGTCTTCTGGGTGATCGTTACGGCAGCCTTGGCCTGCTCGACCACGTCGCGGGCGGCGGCGATGATCTGCGAGCGAGTGCCGCGGTCGATCTTTTTGTTCTGGGCCTGAGCTATGGCCTGCATGGCCTTGGCCTCGGTGAGCTGGGCTTCGACGACAGCCGAGTGGATGCGCACGAGAGTGTCGCCGGCGCAGACGGTATCGCCCTCTTCGACGAAGAATTCGACGACGCGGCCGGGAAGCTTGCCGGAGATGCGCACGTTGGTGCCTTCGACCTGTCCCTCGATGATGTCGGCGGGTTTGTTCATGAAGATGAAGCCTACGACGGCGATCACGGCGATGACCAGAATGACGACGGCCATGGTGATGATCAGCGAGCGTCCTGTCTTCTGTTCGGCGCTCTGATTGTTATCGTTTGTTGCCATGATGTTAGGTATGTACTGTTTATTTGTTTACGGGAATTGAAATTAATATCTGAGTGTGCCGAGGGCCTTGCTCAGGTAGGTGTTGCAGAGACGCACGTCGATCATGGCGTCGATCTGCTCTGAGTGGGCCTTGAGCCAGGCGGTCTGAGCCTCCATAACGTTGTCGGTCGTGGCGATGCCTTCGCGGAAGGAGAGGGTTGCCGTGCGCAGGTTGTCGTCGGCCTTGCGGAGGTTAACGTCGGTCATGGTGAGGGTGCGGTAGGCTTCCTGAGCCTTGAACGAGGCCTGGCTGACCTGGAGGTCAATCATGTCGCGGGCGTCTTCGAGGCGGAGTTTCATGATGGTCTCCTCGCTGGCGGCTGCCTTATATTTATTGTAGTTGCCGCCCCAGTGCCAGATGGGGATGGTGACGGTGGCGCCGACAGAGAAGGCTCCGGCAAAGCGTTTGCTGAAGCCGTCATACATATTGGGATTCGAGAACGAGTAGGCGCCGACGACGGCTACGTTGGGCAGCATCGACGACATGGCCACGCGCTTCTGCTGTCCGGCGATGTTGACGCCGAGCTCGAGGGCGCGGAGGTCGGGACGGCGGGCGTAGACGTCCTCCATATTATATTGTGTGGCGATGTCGGCGTCGGGGGTGGCGCTGACGTCATCTTCGTCGGCAAGCGGGAAGACGCTGTTGACGGGCAGGCCGCACACCTGGGCGAGAGCCATGCGGGCGAGCGACAGACCGTTCTCGACCTTGACGAGGTCGACGCGGGCCGAATTGAGCTTGACGTCGACGCTGAGCATGTCGCTGCGGGTGGCGACGCCCTGCTCGAGCATGAGGCTGACGTTATGCGAGAGCGTGTCGAGGAGGTTGACGTAGCTGCGGGCGAGTTTCTCCTTGGCCTTGAGCGAGACGACCATCCAGTAGGCGGCGTCGACGGCATAGATGACGTTCTCGGCCTCGCTGTCGTTGAGCTGGCGGGCGAGTTCCTCGGCATAGCCCGTTATCTTGTTCATGGCTATGATCTTACCGCCCATGAAGACGGGCTGCGTGAGGGTGACGGCGCCGAAGAAGACGTTGTGGATGTCGAAGGTCATCGCGTCCTTGGGGATGAGGGCTACGGTCTCGGGTATGGGCTTGCCGTCGGGCGTCATAATGGGCATGCCCGTGGCCGGATTGGTCAGCAGGTTATACTCATATGTCTGCTTGGCCGGGTTGAAGGTCATCGTGGGCAGATGCTGGTCAGACGAGAAAATCGACAGCTCTTTCTGATTATAGGCATAACCGCCCGCAAAGTCGAGCGCCGGCAGATAGGCTGCGAAGGCCTCTTTCTTCTGATAGCCGGCGGTTTTGATTTTCTGGCGGCTGATCATCAGCTGTTTGTTGCTCGACAAGGCCATAGCGCGACAAGAGTCGAGCGAAACCACGCCCGACGGAGTCTGTGCCCCGGCACATATCGAAATGGCGACGAACGCCAGTAAAGACTTGAGTCTCATGATTGGTAGTTGAAACGGTTTAACATCTTTCAAACAGTATTAACACAACTGTCATACAAAAGTAACGCTTAGAATCTGTAAATGGTTGGCCGAAATTTCAAAAACGACCTATAGAAAAAAAAACGCGAAAAATCGACTACCGTTTGTCGCATTTTGCGGAGGATAAGGCGCGAAAGGCCGCCGGAGCGACCGCCGGGGCCGATATATGGCCGGAGACACGCCGAAGATGGCAAAAATTGCCGCATAAATGTCTGCCGTATCATTTTTATGCTTACCTTTGCCGCGTCAAATTTTGTTTAACCAATAAAAACGAAATGTCAACAAACACAGTAGATAAAGACCGCAAGGTCACGACCAAACGACTGATCGAGATGAAGAGCCGCGGCGAGAAAATCGCCATGCTGACGGCTTATGACTACTCAATGGCCAAACTCATCGACGAGGCAGGCATCGATGTCATCCTCGTTGGCGACTCGGCTTCAAACGTGATGGCCGGCAACATGACGACGCTGCCCATCACCCTTGACCAGATGATCTACAACGCCAAGAGCGTCATCA
>CALZQD010000310.1 GCA_945828175.1 uncultured Bacteroidales bacterium
GATTCCTCTACGTCTCGTGGGCTCGGAGATGTGTATAAGAGACAGGGCTACCGTTGCGGCATCTGGTGGTCGGGCATCGGCACGGTGCTGGTCGTCGTTGTCCTTCTGCTCATAGCCGGCTGGAACCACACGGCCTACTACCCGTCGCTCACCGACCCGGCAAGCTCGCTCACAATCGCCAACAGCTCGTCGTCGCTCTTTACTCTCAAGGTAATGAGCTGGGTATCGGTCGTCATTCCCGTCGTCATCGCCTACATCGCCGTTGTCTGGCGCAAGATGAACAACAAACCTCTCACCGAGGCCGAACTTGATAGCGAAAGCCACAAATACTAAAATTTATAAACCCAAGATGGTCAAAGGGGGCGCCGATTTTTCGACGTCCCCTTTCTGTGTTATAATAATTTTTTGTAACTTTGTCGCTTAGAAATCTATTCCCCCACATCACATCAACGCCTACATAATATTATGGTCGTATTTTTCAAAAAGGGCGCTGACAAGTTTTATGCCGTCAGCACTAACCACAGTTTTAACCAACAGGAACTCGAACGATTGAGTTGGCTGCTCAACGGCGCTAAACCGTTGAAGAGCTCGAAATTGAAAGGTACTTTTGTCGGTCCGCGAAAAGAAATGATAACTCCCTGGAGTACGAATGCCGTAGAGATTACACAGAACATGGGTCTTTCCGGCATTTTTCGTATCGAAGAGTTTGTCCGCACCGGCGATCCCCGGCCGACTTACGACCCTATGCTTCAGCGAGTCTACACCGATCTCGACAACCATCTCTTCGACATCGCCAAGGCTCCTGACGCAATCAGATATATTGAGGATATCACCGAGTATAACCGTGGCGAAGGCCTCGCTTTGAGCGACGACGAGGAGAAGTATCTCAAAGATCTGTCGGAAAAACTGGGCCGTCCGCTGACCGACAGCGAAGTCTTCGGCTTCTCGCAGGTCAACTCTGAGCACTGCCGCCACAAAATCTTCAACGGCAAGTTTATCATCGACGGCGAAGAAAAGCCCCTCTCGCTCTTCAAACTCATCAAACGCACATCAGAAGTCAATCCCAACGGCCTCGTTTCGGCCTATAAAGATAATGTGGCCTTCGTCAAAGGTCCGCGCATCACTCAATTCTATCCCGAGAATCCCGACCGCGCCGACTACTTCACACAGCGCGAAATCGACACCGTCATCTCGCTCAAGGCCGAGACCCACAACTTCCCGCCCACGGTCGAGCCTTTCAACGGCGCCGCAACAGGCACGGGCGGAGAGATCCGCGACCGTCTCGGCGGCGGCCGCGCGAGCCTCCCTATCGCAGGTACGGCAGTTTATATGACATCGTATCCGCGCCTCGACCCCGAGCGCAAATGGGAGCGCCTTTTCGACCCGCGCGCATGGCTATATCAGACGCCCTCTGAGATTCTCGTCAAGGCATCGAACGGCGCTTCTGACTTCGGTAACAAGTTCGGACAGCCTCTTATCTGCGGCTCGCTGCTGACGTTCGAGCATCAGGAGAACGACAAGAAATACGGCTATGACAAAGTAATCATGCTTGCCGGCGGCGTCGGCTTCGCAGCCAAGAAAGACGCCATCAAGGGCACTCCCGAAGCCGGCCAGAAAGTTGTCGTCAGCGGCGGCGACAACTACCGTATCGGCATGGGCGGCGGCGCCGTCTCGTCGGTCGACACCGGCAGCTACGGCAACGCCATCGAGCTGAACGCCGTGCAGCGCGCCAACCCCGAGATGCAGAAACGTGTGTCGAACGTAATCCGCGCGCTTGCCGAGAGCGAGGTCAACCCCATCGTCTCTATCCACGACCACGGCGCCGGCGGCCATCTCAACGCCCTCTCGGAACTCGTCGAGGCAACAGGCGGACATATCTCGATTGACGCCCTGCCCGTCGGCGACCCCACCCTCTCGGCCAAGGAAATCATCGGCAACGAGAGTCAGGAGCGCATGGGCTTCGTCATCAATGAGAGCGACATCGACTACGTCAAGGCCATCGCCGACCGCGAGCGCGCTCCGCTCTATGTCGTCGGCGAGACCACGGGCGATGACCGTTTTGTCTTCGAACAGGCCGACGGCGTCAAGCCCATCGATCTCGCTATGGAGGACATGTTCGGCAACTCGCCCAAGACGGTGATGAAAGACAAGACCGTTCCCGTCCACTTCGAAGATATTAAGACCGACGTCGCTCAGCTCGACACCTACCTTCGCAACGTGCTCTCGCTCGAGGCTGTCGCCTGCAAAGACTGGCTCACCAACAAGGTCGACCGCTCGGTCACCGGCAAGGTCGCCCGCCAGCAGTGCCAGGGCGAGATTCAGCTGCCGCTGAGCGACTGCGCGGTCGTCGCCCTCGACTATGTCGGTAAGGCCGGCATCGCCACCTCGATCGGCCACGCGCCCCAGGTTGCCCTCGCCGACTCGGCAGCAGGCTCGACCATGGCCGTCGCCGAGGCTCTCACCAACATCGTCGGCGCTAACCTCGCCAAGGGTCTCAAGAGCGTCTCGCTGAGCGCCAACTGGATGTGGCCCTGCAACAACGAAGGCGAAGACGCAGCGCTATACAGCGCCGTCAAAGCCTGCAGCG
>CALZQD010000311.1 GCA_945828175.1 uncultured Bacteroidales bacterium
CTACTACACCACCTACCCCATGATCGGCCGCAACGAATGTCAGTTCTCTTGGGGCTGGAACATCTCAAACATCGGTACCAAAGTGTCGTATAACAACGGCGAGGACCCCGCTTTCCTTCCCACCAACCTCCGTCTCGGCACCTCATTCACCTTCCCCCTCGCCGACTATCACAACCTCGCCATCAACCTCGATGCCAATAAGTTGCTCGTACCCACCCGTCCCCGCGAGAGCGACTACGACACCGACACCACCGAAGGCCAGCAGAAATATATCGACGCGCTCGAAAACTGGGAGAACATGTCGCCCTTCACCGGCATCTTCAAATCATTCAGCGACGCCCCCGGCGGCTTCAAAGAAGAGCTCCGCGAGATAACATGGTCAATCGGTGCCGAATACAGCTACAACAACCAGTTCTTCGCCCGCATGGGTTATTTCTATGAGAACGAGTTCAAGGGCAACCGCCAGTACTTCGGCTTCGGCGCAGGCTTCTCGCTCAACGTCGTCCGCCTCGACGCCTCATACATGCTTGCCACCGCCCAGACCTCGCCCCTCGACCAGACCCTCCGCTTCACCCTCACCTTCGACATGGACGGTCTCAAAGACATCTTCGGCAAACGCAAATAACTCTCGATCATGGATATACGCATAGGTTCAGGCTTTGACGTCCACCGTTTCGCCGACGGCCGCCGCTGTATCATCTGCGGCGTCGACATACCCCATCCCCAGGGCCTCCTCGGCCACAGCGACGCCGACGTAGCCCTCCACGCCCTCTGTGACGCCCTCCTCGGCGCCGCCGCCCTCCGCGACATCGGCTACCACTTCCCCGACACCGACGAGCGCTGGCGCGGAGCCGACTCACGCGCACTCCTCCGCCGTGTCGTCGAAATCATCGGCGAGGCAGGCTACCGGCCCTCAAACGTCGACGTGACCATCATCGCCCAGCAGCCCAAGATGTTACCCTATATCGAGCAGATGCGCGCCAACATTGCCTCCGACCTCGGCCTCGACATCAGCCGCGTCTCAGTCAAGGCCACCACCACCGAGCGCCTCGGCTTCACCGGCCGCAGCGAAGGCATCGCCGCCCAAGCCACAGCCCTCATCACCGACTAATCTCCCACGCGACCCGCAATCACAAGGGAAAAAACACAAGAACATAAGCGCATAAGGGCATAAGAATCATAATTTTATGTCCTTTTTGTCTTTATGTCAAAAAAATAACCTTCTGTCCTTTTGTCTTCTGTTCTTTACATCCTCCCCACCCGATTGTGCATTGTGCATCAAAAAAAATTGTGCATTGTGCATTGTGAATTGTGCATTGCTTATGCATTGTGCATTAAATAAAGCGCCACTGCGTCTTCGGTATTGCGGCCTATGACCTCATCGGCCGCGGCCTTCACCTCTGGCATCGCATTCCCCACAGCGACAGCCACATCCGCCACCTTGAACATCGGCAGATCATTCAGATTATCCCCGAAAACTACCAAGCGCTCGGCCCCGAGACTCTCCTTTAGCCTCAGCGCCGCCGACGCCTTCGACACATTGCGCGCCATAAGCTCCAGGTTGCCAATACCTTCATTGAAGATATCGGGATAGCACGACACCGTCGCGTCAGTCACCCGGCGCAGCTGCTCAGCCGCACGCGTAATGCGCTCCATATCGTCCATCGCATAATAGAGCATCGCCGGACGGTCAGCCGGCGCAGGCGTCATCAGAGCGAAATTCTTCAGCGGCAGATTGCGCCGCTCGTCGACAAAACGCTCCTCCACACGGCTCAGCTTCAGCGCCCGGTGATACACCCGCATATGCGACTCGCTCTCTTGGATATAAACGAACGGCCGCAGCCCGCAGGCCTTCATTGTCTCGTCGATGGCGCGGCGCTCCTCAGCCGTCAGGTGAGCCACGCTGATAAAGCGGTTCTCCGTGCGCGACCATAGCGCCGAGCCCGTCATCACTATCGCCGGAGGCGTCGTAAACGTCTGAGCCAAAAGCGGAACCACCGTCGCCGGCGTACGCGCCGTCGCAACCGTAATCAGCGCCCCCTGCCGCGACAGATCCGAGATAATCTCCGCCGACCGCCCACTCACCCGGCTCTCGCCGTCAAGCAGCGTCCCGTCCATATCGGACACATATAAAGTCTTCATAAGCAACTACATAAAACATAAAAACAAAAGACCACAAGAACATAAGTAAAAAATATTTTTTGTCCTTTATGTCTTTCTGTTAAAAATAATCTTCTGTTCTTCTGTCCTTTTGTTCAAGATTGTGCATTGTGCATTGTGCATTGATTAAAGCTCACGCCCCTCGTAGTCGCTGAGGCGGCGGCGCCATTCATCAGTGATCGGGCGCGAACGCGTCGTCTTGGGGTCGATATTGACCATCACCGTCGTGGCGCGGCATTTCACCTCGCCGGTCTTGACGCTGACAACGCGCTGTTCCAGGCGGAGCGACGAATGTGACATCGACTCGACGGCCGTCAGCACCTCGAGTTCTTCATTGATATACGTCGGATTATAGAAATCGCAGTTGATGTTGGCGATAACCAGCGTCACCTCGCCCCAGTCGAAGCGTCCGCCATACATAAACT
>CALZQD010000312.1 GCA_945828175.1 uncultured Bacteroidales bacterium
GAGGAGAATGAGTAATTCCGACCTCAAAGTTTTGCACTTCGATTTGGAATCTTCAAACAATTCAGAGGCTCTTGTGTTATAAGAGTATAAATTAAATTAATGTTGTTATGATTATGAAAAAGTTCTACTATTTTCTTCTTTTAGCGCTTCCGCTGGCATTTGTTGCCTGCGATGACGACGACGATCTGCCCGATGTCGACTTCTCGATTGATATCTCAGGCGCAGTCAATGTAAACAACGCACTTTATGTAGTCAGAGGTGACGCTTTCAAAATCGATGGCATCCAGGTTATCAACAACGATAAGGACAAGAGCGCCATCATCACTTCGGCCGATTATTTCTGGGATTACTACCATATCGGCGTGAACTTCGAGTCGCCCTATGGCTTCGAGATTAAGACAACAGAAGACACACGCCTCGGCGAACACCTTCTTGAAATCGAATGCCCTGTCTATGCCGTCGACAAATCACCGGCATATGCACTGGTCGCATACAGGGTATATGTAGTTGAAAGCGCCGATGACATTCCTTCAGGAACACAGACGACTCATTTCATTGTCAATCCGGGCATCAAAGACAAAAAAGACAAATAATCATTCTCCCTCTCCCAAAATATCCGACAGGCTCCTTTACGACAAGGGGCCTGTCTTTTTGTCTGTCAGTCGTTCCAGCACTCGATCTCAGAGGCAATCGAGGGTATCGTCGACGAGTGGTAGACAGGATCGAGACCGCGGCGGAGCTGGCTGCGGTAGTCGTTGAGGCAGATGACGGCATAGCGGCCGAGGTAGAGGATAGCGGCGAGGTTGCAGAGGGTCATCAGAGCCATGGTGATGTCAGCGAAACCCCAGACGAAACCGAGACTCGAGACTGAGCCGATATAGACCATCGCACCGACGGCGAGGCGGTAGAGGTTGACCAACGGCTGACTGTTGACGATGAAGCGGATGTTGGTCTCGCCGTAATAATAGTTGGCGACAATCGAAGTGAAGGCGAAGAAGAAGATGGCGATGCTGACGAAGATCGAGCCGGGGCCTTCGACGCCGAGAGCTGTGTCGATTGACTTCTGAGTGAGGATGATGCCGTCGTGGTCCATCGTGTAGACGCCGCTACAGAGGATTATGAAAGCCGTGGCCGTGCAGATAATGAGCGTGTCGGTGAAGACGCCGAAAGCCTGAATCAGTCCCTGTTTGACGGGATGCGACACCGAAGCCGTTGCGGCAACGTTAGGCGCCGAGCCCTCGCCGGCTTCGTTGCTGAACAGGCCGCGCTTGATGCCCATGATGACAGCCATGCCCATGCCGCCTCCGAAGGCCTGGTCCAGACCAAAAGCATTCCTGACTATCAGCGACATAACATCGGGGAATGAGGTGATATTCAAACAAATGATAACGAGGGCGAGGATTATGTAGGCGACAGCCATGACGGGGACGATGATCTCGCTGAAACGCGCGATGCTCGTGATGCCGCCCCAGATGATTACGAGCGTCAGCGCCGTGACGACAGCGCCAGTGAGCCAGGCGTCGATGTCGAAGGTGTTCGAGAAGGCCTGCGAGATTGTGTTGGCCTGAACCGAGTTGAAAGCGAGGCCGAAAGTCACGGTAATCAGTACGGCAAAAGTCACGGCCCAAAGGCGCGAGCCGATGCCCTTCTGAATATAATATGCCGGGCCGCCCATGAATGATTTACTGCCATGCACCTTGAAGAGCTGAGCGAGCGTCGACTCGACGAAGGCCGACGAGGCTCCCAAAAGAGCAATGACCCACATCCAGAAGACAGCGCCGGGACCGCCGACGGCGATGGCCGTTGCCACACCGGCGAGGTTACCTGTGCCGACACGGCTGGCAATTGAGACGGCAAAGGCCTGAAAGGAGCTGACGGTGTGATGCTCGCCTTTGTCCTTGACCTTATCGCCCGATTTGAAGAGCAACTTGATCATGCGGCCCACCATCGTGAACTGCACGCCGCGGGTGACCCATGTAAAATAAACGGCGGCGGGCAGCAGGACTGCAATCAGCACATAATCGCTTAAAAATCCGCCTATTTGTGTAAGAATCTCTTCCATGTCATTTATTCGGGTTGAACGGTGACGAGGGGTGCGACGCTGTCGGGCTGAACGACGGACTTGCCGCGGATGCTGTCGCTATCGGCCGCGGTTTTGTTGGTCTTGTGTTTATGGCGCGGCTTGAGGAAGTTGAAGAGCTCGTCGAAGTCGCGCTTGAACATGATGCCGACGCCCTGAGTCGTCTGCGCCGTTCTGACATAGAAATTCTGGTCGTTGTAGCGGTTATAGGCCTTGAGTCGCCACGAGCCGCGCTTGTTGAGAAGATATTCGACGTCGAAGTCGCCGATAAACTGGTTGGTGTTCAAAGATTTGTCGCGATATCCGAAGTTGCCGTTAAGCAGGAGGCGGTTGTTGAGCAGACGGCTCGAAAGGGCTACGTCGACCTCGATGTCGGAGAAGTCGCCGCGGTCGCTGCGCAGGTTGGGCGCGATGCTCCAGTTGTCGCTGAGTTTCTGTCTCTTATACACATCTGACGCTGCCGACGATATGCAGTGTGTAGA
>CALZQD010000313.1 GCA_945828175.1 uncultured Bacteroidales bacterium
CACACTGCATATCGTCGGCAGCGTCAGATGTGTATAAGAGACAGCCATGACGGTGTCCTCGACGGCAGCGACCGCCAGGTGCTCGGTTCTTACATCCCCGACTTCACCTACGGCATCAACCTCGGCTTCGAATACAAGAACTTCGACTTCGCCATGAGCATGTACGGCCAGGCAGGCGCCGAGCTCTTCAACCGCAAGCGCGCCCTCCACTATCAGTCGGCATACTACAACTTCGACCACGACCAGTATGCAAAACGCTGGCACGGCGAGGGCACATCTAACAGCAACCCCTCTGCAGCAGCCCTCATGAAGTCATGGACCAACGACAACACCAACTCTTACTTCGTCGAAAGCGCCAACTACTTCCGCATCCAGAACATCGCCCTCGGCTATACATTCAAGAACCTCAAGATGGGTGCCTACACTCTCCCGAGCATGCGTCTGAGCCTCAACGCCGACCGTCCCTTCTCGTTCTTCAAGGCCCACTCGTTCACTCCCGAGCTCTCTGATCCTCAGGGTTGGGATACCGAGGTCTATCCCCTCGCTTCGACATTCACTTTCGGTCTGCAGATCGACTTCTAATCCTCTCATTACTTAAAACTCATTAATATATAAAGAAATGAAATTATCAAACAAAATATTGGCAGTCGCACTTTCGGGTGTTGTAGCGCTCGGCGGACTCACTTCGTGCGACTACCTCGACGTGGTGCCTGAAAACAGTGTGCCCGAAGAAAAAGTCGACTACACCGACATCACCGACATGTATGCTCCCGTGTCGGGCGTTTATGCCAAGCTCCGCACCGGCGGCATGCACTGGGTTATCAACATGGAGTCTGTCATCCGCGACGGCGACGTTTGGTCGGGCCGCATCGACGACCAGGCCGACATGGTCAACATCGGCCGCCACTACCGTTACAACAACGGTTTCTGGGGCTTCAACGAAATGTGGAACCAGTACTACGGCATGATCAAGTTTGCCAATACCGCTCTCGACGCACTCGACCAGTATGCCGCAAACATCACCAACGAGACCGACATGGCAAAATACCGCAGCTACTGCGGCGAGGTTAAGATCCTCCGCGCCTACGCCTACTATCGCCTCGTGCAGTTCTTCGGCGACGTGACCATCCTCCGCTCTAATGACCAGGGCAGCCTCCGCCGCTCGTCGAAAGAACTCGTCTACGAATACATCCTCGAAGACCTCGACTATGCATGGACCAACTGCCCCCGCCTGAACCCCAACGAGATGGAGCACATCGGTGCCTTCACTGCCTACACCGCCCGCGCCCTCGCTGCCAAGGTTAAGCTCGTCCAGGGCAAATACGCCGACGTCGAGACATACACCAACGACATCATCAGCTCGGGCAAATTCCAGCTCTACCCCGACTACTACAAACTCTTCAAGATTCCCGCAAAACTCTGTTCTGAGTCTCTCATGGAGTGCCAGTCGACATACTTCGGCATGGGTTCTGGCGACAGAGTTGACGTCGACCAGTTCTTCAACTGCGCCGGTCCCCGCATCACAAGCCAGGCCGACGGCCGCTCGGTCGGTGGCTGGAACTTCATCGGCTATGAGAAATCGTTCCAGGAATGGGCTGCAAACCGTGGCGAGACAGTGCGCGCTACCACAGCGTTCCTCCGCGGCGGTCAGGTTACACCCGACGGCGACCTCGTCAGCACACCCTCTAACCTCGAGAACACCGACTGCTGGAACGGCAAATGGTATGTGCCCATCAGCCAGATTATCGAAGGCCGCACAATGTACGGCGGCGACAACAACGTCCGCATCCTCCGCTATGCCGAAGTCCTGCTGATGAACGCCGAGGCTCTCGTGCGCCAGGGCAAGAGCGGTGACACTCCCTTCAACCTCGTCCGCAAACGTGCAAAAATGTCCGAAATCAAAGGTGTGACTATCAACGACATCCTCGACGAGCGCCGTATGGAGCTCTGCTGCGAGTGGGGTGTTCGCTACGAAGACCTTATCCGCTGCGACCTCGCCAAGACCGTCCTCGGTCCTCTGGGTTGGACTCCCGACAAAACTTACTTCCCGTTGCCTGCAAATCAGCTCAATATCGTCGACGACCTCAAGCTCGACCCTATCACTGAATAAAATCCAACAGGATACAATTGCAATATGAGAAGTTATCTCTCTATCTTCGGTTTGACACTCGCCGCCACTCTGGCGGCGGGTGCTCAGCCCGTAGATTCCATCAAAGTTGTCAAAGGACAAGTCAGCGATTATTATATCCCCGTCGTCAAGCATCGTAAGGTCGAAGGCCGCGTCACCGACGCCACGGGCCGCAGTCTCGAAGGCGCCACCGTGATGTTCCTTCATAGCCCCATGCACTGCAACACCGACGCCGACGGCCGCTTCTCACTCACAGGCACCGACAACGACTCGCTGCTCTATGTCTTCTATCCCGGCATGGACTTCGCCACTGTCGGCATCGCCCCAGGCGACCGCCTCGACGAGACTATCACGCTCTCACCCGAGACCGCCCGTCCTTTCGTGCGCCGCGAGCCCGCAAAGGCCACACGCTGGTATAATCC
>CALZQD010000314.1 GCA_945828175.1 uncultured Bacteroidales bacterium
CTTTGATTGTATCGAATATATAGTTGCGGCGGGCCATCTCCTCGGCTGAGAAGTCGCGGGTCCCCTTTGGGATTGACGGTTTTTGTGCCATTATCGTAAGCTAATAGTTTCAGGGTGCAAAATTACGAAATAATTGAGTAATTTTGCAAAAAATCCGACAGCTACTATGACAACCTTCAATGAAATGCAGACGGTCAAACGTCAATTTTTTGCCCTGCGCAACGGCATCGTGGCCGACACATACCGCAAGGCGGGGTCGAATTTCAGGATTATCTTCGGTCTCAATCTGCCGCAGATAGTTGAAATAGCGGAGCAGACACCTCACTCGGCGGCGCTGGCTGACTCTCTTTGGCACAACACGACGACGCGCGAAAGCATGCTGTTGGCGCCGATGATTTATCCGCGCGAGGAGTTCACGCAGGAGCTTGCGCGACAGTGGGCCGCCGAGGTGCCGTCGGTTGAGGTCGCCGACATTCTCTGCCACCGGCTGCTGCGACATATGCCTTTTGCCGCCGCCCTGGCTGCGTCGCTCGCCGACAGCGATAGCGAGATGGAGCGCTATACGGGCCTGCGCCTGATGTTTAACCTCGTCGCGAAGATGCCGCAAGAGGCACTCGCCTATGCGCGCCGTGAGGCTGCCCGCAACTGTCAGCTGACAGCGCATACGGCCGCCATGCTCGCCGACGAGGCGGCGTTTTATCTGGAAAAATAAATTGATTCAGGCGCCCGCGCGCTGACAATGAGCCCCCGGCAGATTACTTGCGGGTGCGGGAGAGGTAGGTGCCGAGCCAGAGGCCGCCGAGGATAAGCACGCAGCCGAGGATGCCTATGGGCGAGACGCGCTCGTTGATGAGTATCGCCGAGATTATCATCGTGAAGATGGTCTGGAGATACATATAATTATTAGCCTTGACGGCACCGACCTGTTTGACGATCTTGGCCCAGAGATAATAGGCTATCATCGAGGCGCCGACACCGAGGAAGAGGATGTTGGTGACGACCGATTTGTCGTGGAGCAGCGTCAGCGGGTTGTTGAGCGGCTCGGCGAGGACGAAGGGTATGGCGGTTATGATGCCGTAGAAGAATGTCTTGCGGGTGACGAACCACACGTCGTAGGTGACGTCGAGTCGGCGGAGGACAAAGCTGTAGATAGCCCAGCTGAAGGCTGCGGCAAGCGAGAGGAGGTCGCCCAAAGGACGGATCTCGAGGTTGAAGCTGCTGTTGAAGATGACGCAGGCGACGCCGAGGAAGGCGATCATCGAGCCGATGATGTTGCCGCGGGTCGGCCGTTCGGACTTGTAAATCAGGCCGGCAAGCATCGAGGCTATGAGCGGCGAGGTCGACGTCAGCAGCGAGACGTTGGTCGCAAGGGTATATTCGAGGGCTGTGTTCTCGGCGAGGAAGTAGATCGAGCCGGCGCAGAGGCCGCAGGTGGCAAACATGAACTCGTCGCGCCACGAGCGGGCGAAAAGACGCTTGTGGCTGAAGAAAAGCACGAGAATGTAGGCGAGGACGAAACGATAGACGTAAATCTCGGCCGGACCCATGCCGTGCTCGAGAAGAACCTTGGTCGATACGAAGGAACCACCCCATATGGCGACGGTAATGACCGCGCCGACGTGGCCTAATATCAGAGAATTGCGTTTGGATGATGTCTTAAACGACATAGCCATAAAGAGTGTTCTTTGGTTTTGTTACCACAAAATTAGTTAAAAATAATCGGCTTTTCAAAACATATCCGATAGATTATTTGTAAAAATTCATAGACAGAAATAGAATAAGAGACCGATATTTTACGTTAAACAAAAAAATAACTTTTAATAATTACATAATTACAGACATGAAACTCATCAAAATCGCGGCAATAGCCCTCATTAGCGGCGCAATGTTATTTGGCCAGACTTCCTGTTCGACAATGAATAACACCGGCAAAGGTGCTCTGATCGGCGGCGGTGGCGGCGCGGCTCTCGGCGCAGGCCTCGGCGCAATCGTAGGCGGCGGCAAGGGTGCAGGCATAGGTAGCGCCATCGGTGCGGCTGTCGGTGCAGGCGCAGGCGCGCTCATCGGCAACCGTATGGACAAACAGCAGAAACAGCTTCAGGAACAACTCGCCAACGAGGCCAAGATCGAGAAAGTGACCGACCAGAACGGTCTGCAGGCCATCAAGGTTACATTCGACGGCGGCATCCTCTTCCCGACGGGCAAATACACGCTGACCCCCAAGGCTCAGACCGAGCTGTCGGAGTTCGCACAGTCGGTAAACCAGAACCCCGGCACCAACATCCAGGTGCTCGGCTTCACCGATAACACCGGCTCGTTTGCCGTCAACGAAAAGCTCGCCAACGAGCGCGCGGGTGCCGTGCTGAGCTATCTCGTCAACTCGGGAGTAGCAGCAACACGCGTAACAGCGCAGGGTATACCGATGGCCGACTATGTGGCTTCAAACGAGACCGCTGCAGGCCGTGCCCAGAACCGTCGCGTCGAAATCTACATCACCGCCAGCAAGGAGATGATACAACAGGCCGAGGACGGTACGCTCAAATAACGACG
>CALZQD010000315.1 GCA_945828175.1 uncultured Bacteroidales bacterium
TGGGCTTTGGCGCACGATTCGACCTGATGGTCGACACCTTCGGCGTTTTCAGCGATAATGCCGCCAGTGTGTTAGACGACAATTTCTAGGACTTTGTCAAAATTATCCATTGCGTCCTCATAGTTCTGAGGAGCATAGTCAAACTTTTCTGCGTCTGTATAGTCGCGTTCTTTGAGAGCAACTATTTTCTGCATCAACGGATGAGTCAGATGATGCTTGAGGTCGGGGTTGTCAGTATAGAAGTTTGCCATTATTTTGAATTCTTTTTATAGTACTTAATGAGTTTGGGCACGATGTCTTCCATGTTGCCGGTGATGACATAGTCGGCGATAGAGTTGATCGGGGCGGCGGGGTCGTTGTTGATCGAGATGATAATCGAACTCTCCTGCATGCCGGCGATGTGCTGAATCTGGCCCGAGATGCCGCAGGCGATGTAAAGTTTCGGACGGACGGTGACACCGGTCTGGCCGATCTGACGTTCGTGTTCGATGAAGCCTGCGTCGACAGCGGCGCGCGATGCGCCTACTTCGCCGCCGAGAGTGTTGGCGAGGTCGAAGAGAAGCTGGAAGTTCTCCTTGCTGCCTACGCCGTAGCCGCCGGCCACGATGATGGGAGCTCCCTTGATATTGACTTTCGATTTCTCGATGTGGCGGTCGATGATTTCGACAACGAAATCAGTGTCAGAGACATACTTGTTGACGTCGAGGTTGACGACTTCGCCTTTATGATCGGGGTTGTAGATTTCTTTTTTCATCACGCCCTCGCGCACTGTAGCCATCTGCGGACGGCAGTCGGGGTTGACAATCGTAGCGACGATGTTGCCGCCGAAAGCCGGACGGATCTGATAGAGCAGGTCGGTATATTCCTTGCCTGTCTTGGGGTCTTTGTGGTCGCCGATTTCGAGCGATGTACAGTCGGCTGTAAGACCGCTGTGGAGGCACGACGACACGCGGGGACCGAGGTCACGGCCGATGCATGTTGCGCCCATCAGACAGATCTGGGGCTTGATTTCTTTGAAGAGGTTGATCAGCACGGCTGCGTGCGGATTCGAGGTGTAGGGGAAGAGGCGGGCGTCTTCGACCTTGTAGAGACGGTCAACGCCATAGGGGAAGACCTGTTTCTCGATGTCTTTGAGGTCATCGCCGATAACTACTGCTTCGAGTTTGATGCCGAGGCGGTCGGCGAGGACACGGCCTTTGGTGAGGAGTTCGAGGCTCACGTCTGCGACTTTGCCTTCGTCATATTCGCAGTAAACGATAAGATTATTTTTGTCTGCCATAATTTCTAATGTTTATGATGAAGGTTAGCCGATAGTGTGGTTTGCAATCAGTTCTTTGACAAGATTCTCAATCTGCTCGTCGTTGTTTTCGAGGCAAAGGCTTTCTTTGGCTGTGAAGACAACATTCTCGATGGCTTTCACTTTTGTGGGCGAACCTGCGAGACCGATCTGCTCGGGGTCGGCATCGACATAAGCGGCGCTCCATTCCTGGATGTTGAGGTAAGGACGTGCGTCGACGAATGCCTGTGCCTCGGGGGCGAGCTTGGCTTTTTCGCTGGTTGAAACGGCATATTTGTATTTCATCAGGCGGTGAGCGTTGCGGGGACGGCAGTCGGCTGCAGAGCCGTTGACCGTGACGACGCAGGGCAGGGGAGCCTTGACGGTCTCGACGCCGTGTTCGAGGCGGCGTTTAACTGTCACATGGCCGTCGGCTACGTCTACTACTTCCTCGGCATAAGTTACCTGGGGAAGGCCGAGTTTCTCTGCAATCTGCGGGCCTACCTGGGCTGTGTCGCCGTCGATAGCCTGACGACCGCCGAGGATAATGTCGTAGTTGCCGAATTTTTTCACTGCCTGAGCGAGCGAATAAGATGTGGCAAGAGTGTCGGCGCCGCCGAGTACGCGGTCGGTGAGTACGATGCCGCCGTCTGCACCTCTGTAGATAGCTTCACGGATGATTTCTGATGCTCTGGGAAGTCCCATGGTGAGCAGTGTCACTGTCGAACCGGGATTTTTGTCTTTGATTCTAAGGGCCTGCTCGAGAGCATTAAGGTCTTCGGGGTTAAAGATAGCAGGCAGAGCGGCGCGGTTGATCGTGCCGTCTTCCTTCATCGCATCTTTGCCGACATTGCGGGTATCAGGCACCTGCTTTGCCAGCACAATGATGTTTAAACTCATAATTATAATGCAATAATTAATTATTAAATAGATTTCAAGTAGTGTTGAATAAGGAGACAAAATTAGTCAAATAAGGCCTTTTTTCAAAATTATAGTTTGATTTTTAGCCATTTTGGACGTTAAAAATTGTCATCGGGGATGTCAATCGTGGCTGCTGCCGTCGAAACAGTGGGTGCATATCCGGCATTTAGGCAGGCCGATAGCCTTGACATATGTCTCGAGCGAGCAGAACTTCAGCGAGTCGAGGCCGAGCTCTTTGGCAATCTCGTCGACGAGGCGATTGTACTTCTCTGAGCCGGTGCGGGCACTGTCTCTTATACACATCTGACGCTGCCGACGATATGCAGTGTGT
>CALZQD010000316.1 GCA_945828175.1 uncultured Bacteroidales bacterium
AACCAATTGTTTATAATGAACACATTATCACGACTTCTATTTAGTATTCTCGCAGTCGGCGCGCTCGCATCATGCGGCGGCAGCGGTGCCAAATCGGCCGAAAACGACTCGACAGCCGTGGCTGACGACAGCCTGACATTCGCAACAGCCGAAGTGCGCGATCTCGCCCTCATCTATCAGGGTGGCGCCCACCGCATCGACTGGACCAAAGACCAGTTTGGCCCCTATGTGACCCACAAGTTTGCCGACGGTAAAGAGGAGTGGCTCTTCGACGGCTATCTCTTCCTCGAATTCAAAGACGGCAAAGGCTATACACTCTCTCCCGGTTACGACAAACTCCTCGCTCGCCGCACAGAATGGGAGTGGTATCTCGACCGCATCTTCGAGCCCGGCAAATCGCTCGACGCCCTCGACCAGGCCATCTCAGAGAAGAAAGAAAAACTCGGCGACCCCGGCTTCCGTCATAAAATCGTGCTCACCGTCATCGTCGCCCACAAAGACCAGAAAGACTGGGGCGAACTCGACGGCAAGAAACTCGACTTCAGCAACATCGAAGACCAGAAGGCCGCAACCAAATGGTTTATCGACCAGCTGACCGACCGCTTCGCCAAGGCAGACTACAAGAACCTCGACCTCTACGGCCTCTACTGGATTGACGAAGACATGGTCCACACCAACGACTTCCCCAAACAGATCAAATCATACATCAACGACAAGGGTCTCAAATTCGTCTGGATTCCCTACTGGAACGCTCCCGGCCACGAACGCTGGAAAGAGCTCGGCTTCGACATCGCCTATCAGCAGCCCAACTACTTCTTCCACGACGACATCCCCTACGAGCGTCTCGACAACGCCATCGACACAGCCCTCACCTACGGCATGGGCATGGAATTTGAGTGCGATGTGCGCGCCATGACCCAGAACGACCCCAACTGGCAGTACCGCATGAAAGACTATATCGACGCATTCGAGAAACGCGGTGTCTTCGAAAACTCGGCAATCGCCTACTACACCGACAATCACCTCTTCCTCGACATGGTCGAGAATCCCTCGCCCGAGAACCAGGCCATCATGGACCGTCTCGCACGCTTCATCGTCGACCGCCGTTCAAACCCCAAACTGACGAAGTAACCCACCGAATACAAACTGATAAAGCCTGAGGCACGCTCCCTTTGCGGGGTGTGCCTCTGCGCTTTTCCCAATACAAAAAACAATGAAAACACTGTTTGTAAACGCCCTCGCCGCCATTATGCTCGCCTTCGCCGCCACATCCTGCGGCGACGACGACCAGGGAGGCTTCACCGTCGGCAAAGGCGACGTAGCCCAGGGCTTCCCCAAGTTCGAAATACGCGATCTCGCCCTCATCTACCAGGGCGGCGCCCACCGCATCGACTGGACCAAAGGCGACTTCTCGGCCTATATAACCCACAAATTTGAAGACGGCAGCGAAGACTGGCTCTTCGACGGCTTCCTCTTCCTCGAATTCAAAGACGGCAAAGGCCGCCAGTTTGCCCCCGGCTACGAAAAACTCAACGCCCGACGCGCCGAATGGGAGTGGTATCTCGACCGCCTCTTCGAGTCAGGCAAATCGCTCGACGCCCTCGACCAAGCCATCTCAGAGAAAAAACAGCAGCTCGGCGACCCCGGTTTCCGTCATAAAATCATCCTCACCATCATGGTGCCCATCGTCGACCAGAAAGACTGGGGCGAGCTCGACGGCCGCCGCCTCGACTTCAGCAACATCGACGACCGCGAGGCCGCCGCGCGATGGTTTATCGACCAACTCGTCGAACGCTTCGCCAAAGCCGGCTATAAAAACCTCGACCTCACCGGCCTCTACTGGATAGCCGAGAGCACCAACGGCTCAGGCAGCATGCCCCAGCAGCTCTCACCCTATATACACAGCAAAGGCCTGAAATTCGTGTGGATACCCTGGTTTAAAGCACCCGGCCACGACAACTGGCAGGCTCTCGGCTTCGACATGGTCTACCTCCAGCCCAACTACTTCTTCTATAACGACGTAGCCCCCTCGAGAGTCAACGAAGCCGTCAATATTGCCAAGAGCTACAACCTCGGGCTCGAATTCGAATGCGACGAAAACTTCATCAGCAAAGCCGAACGCGTTGAGCGCTTCTTCACCTACCTCGACACCTTCGAGCGTCGCTCGGTCTTCAGTCACTCACCCATAGCCTATTACACCGGCAGCAGCCTCCTGCGCCAGCTCGCCGCCGGCAGCATGACCGACCGCCAGCGCCAGCTCATCGACCGCCTCGCCCGCAACATCATCACCCGCCGCACCTACGACTACCTCCTCCCGACCCCGAAGTAAATAACGCCGTAGCAACATAAGGCTTTAACTCTTGATTTACAGTCATTGGCAGCAAGAGTTAAAGCCTTTTTCATACCCATCGCCGAGGAAGAGAGTGGCGACGGCACATTAATAACTTTGGTCACAGCATATTGGCTGCGAGGGTTGAAACCCTCGCTCCATACGGCCTCGAGCTCGAGGCCGCAC